>JAAYTW010000305.1 GCA_012517955.1 Candidatus Zixiibacteriota bacterium
CCACATAGTAAATGGCCAATTACGCTACCGCGGCATAATCTGCCGGTAAATTTAATCACAATCATACCCAGATATCTGTAGTATTTTCGGGGCCTGCGAAAGCGGCGGCCCGGTTTATCCATGTATTGAATCAGAACAAAATGGTGGGGTCAAGGTTTCCTGACCATTTAAAACCAGAAAAATGATATTTATTAACCGCCTATAACATTTGTAAATCGTTTTCTCAACCACAACAGCTTGGTAGCGCTACGGGGAATCGAACCCCGGTTTGATGGCTGAGAACCACCCGTCCTAGGCCACTAGACGATAGCGCCTTGTCTCCAATATAAAAACGGCTCAACCATAGTCAAGCCGTTTGTTTTTGTCTCATCCAAAAGATTGACGATATCAGTCCGGAGATATCCAGCGCATCAGCTCCAGATGGAAATGATCTATCATATCGACATGAAACGGCATTATCCTGACCGCGTAACCGAATTGCCCGCTTTCATCACAGGGAATAAAACCGCTGAATTTATACACTCCTTGACCGATAGGCCCCAGCGATTTCATTTCTTCGGCAACGCCGTTCCGAATCTGATAATCCGCATCAAGTTTTCCGTAGTAAATCTCGACTTTAACATCGGCTGGTGTCAAGTCCCCCAGATACACTTCGGAATCAATTTCAAGCGCAAACCCGATATCGACCAATTGCTGATGCGAATTTGCTTTGATTATTCTTACGGAATTCCATTTATTTCTGATATCCTTTTCCCATTGCACAAGTTCTTTGGTTCGAGCGAATTTGTCGCTTGACAGCCTCTTCCAATTACGATGAGCCTCGATATAGTATTTCTTGGAATATTCCTGTACCATTCTATTCGTACTGAACTGCGGACATAACTTAATCATAGAGTTTTTCATCATCGAAATCCAATGGCGTGGCACCCCGTCGTGTCCGCGTTCATAAAACAACGGAATTACATCTTTCTCGATAATATCATACAGGGCTTTGCTTTCAACCTCATCTTGGTACTCCGGATCGCTATATTCCTCTCCCGCGCCTATCGCCCAGCCTGTATCGCGGTCGTACCCTTCGCACCACCAACCATCCAGAACACTTAAGTTCAATCCGCCGTTTGGAATCACTTTCATGCCGCTCGTGCCGCTGGCTTCCAACGGACGGCGTGGAGTATTCAACCATACATCAACCCCCTGAACCAGATAACGCGCAACATTCATATCGTAATTTTCCAAAAACACTATGTGCCGGCGAATATCTTCCGAACGGGCAAAATGAACGATTTGTCTGATTAAGTCTTTGCCTCCGTTATCGCGCGGGTGAGCCTTGCCGGCGAATATTATCTGAACCGGGAAGTCTTTATTGGTAAGGATTCTTTTTAATCGTGCCTGGTCGCGAAGCAACAGCGTTCCCCTTTTATAGGTAGCGAATCTCCGCGCAAACCCGATAGTCAAATATTCTGGATTAAGCGCTTCCGATGCGGCCTCAATCTCTTTGGCCGGAGAACCTCGCCGCCGCATTTGTTCGGAAAGACTCGCTCTGGCAAACGCCACAAGCCGTTCGCGACGACGTTCATGAATTCGCCAGAGTTCGATATCGGGAATTCTTTTGATATTTTGCCATACTGTTTGATCGCCCGGTTTTTTAAGCCAATTCGGACCAAGATATCTGGTAAATAATTCCGCCATTTCAAACGAAATCCAGCTTCTGGTATGAATGCCGTTGGTGACATGACCGATAGGGACTTCATCCAGAGGAGCCTCCGGCCAAATAGAACGCCACATCTTACGGGATACCTCTCCGTGCAACCGGCTGACCCCGTTCGCGTAAGCCGTCGTGCGAAGCGCCATCAGGGCCATGTTCAGCGGTTCATGAACGTTATTGGGATCGCGGCGTCCCAGCGCCATAAACGCTTCCCGTTTTATGCCGGCCTTCTCAAGATAATGACCTAAATATTTGTCGACCAGCATCGGATCAAACTCATCGATACCGGCCGGAACCGGAGTGTGAGTCGTGAATATCGTCCCGGATTTGACGATTTCGATAGCCTCCTCGGTGCTCAAACCGTCAACTTCCTTTCGATGCCGAATTCTTTCAAGCGCTAATAGTGCCGCGTGCCCCTCATTGATATGACAGACCCTCACATGATAATCAAGTTTTCTAAGCGCCAGCATTCCGCCTATACCCAGGATAAGCTCCTGTTGAATTCGCATCTCATTATCGCCCCCATATAACTGATAAGTGATTTTTCTATCCCTGTCGGAATTTTCGGGCGTATTTGTATCGAGTAAAAACAGCGGGACTCTTCCCACCTGTACTTTCCAGATCCTACAATATACCGGACGACCGGGGAAATGTACCTCCACCAGGATAAAATTGCCGTCCTTGTCAAGCATCGGCCTTATGGGCAAGGAGTTGAAATCGTTATCAGGATAGGTTTCCTGCTGCCAACCATCGGCATTAAGATATTGCTGAAAATACCCTTGCTGATAAAGCAAACCGATTCCGACCAAAGGCAGACCCAAATCGCTGCAGGCTTTAAGATGGTCGCCGGCTAAAATACCGAGGCCCCCCGAATATATCGGAAGACAATCCGTCAGGCCATACTCCATGGAAAAGTACGCTATCTTGGGCGCTTCGAATTTGCCGAAATTAGACTCAAACCATGATGGGCTTTCCAGGTATTCTTTGAAATCGGCGTAAATCCGTTTTAACTCCGCCATGAATCCTTCATCGTTGGCCGCCTGCGACAACATGTCTTGACTAACCATCCCCAGCAGCTTAACGGGATTGTGCCCTGAAGCTATCCACATGTCCGAATCGAGGCGACGGAATAGCTCAATAGTAGGTTGATTCCAAGACCAGTATAGGTTATAGGCGATTTCCTCTAAAACTGCCAGCGGTTCCGGTAATGTGGCTTTGACTTTAAATGATTTGTAAGCTTTCGGCATATTTCCTCAATTTCAGGGGATAATAATGATATCGATAAAAAACGCTCTCCTTTAAATTGACCGAATACTATTGTCTACTAATACATCGGCACTTGTTCTCGAAAATTTGCCCGAACTCAAAATTATATCAAAAATATTTATCATCTAAATCCAGCCTGCGAATTTCAGCCATGGGCCATGGCGAGGCGATTTTCTTTATTTTAAATGCCTACAGCGCCTCCGCCTAATTTATATAATAAGCCTATCATATTTATTAAGCGCCAACTTTATCGCCTGCCCGTCCTTTTCACTTCACGGCTTCCCTGCCAGAGCAAACATCGCCTTTTTATAAGCCTCCACCCCCGGCTGAATAAACGGATTATGCCCTGCCAAATATCCCGATAGCGCCACCGATATCTCCATCATATAATAAAATTGGCCGATATTGAACGCGTTGCGACGAGGAATGTGGATTGTCATATTGGGAACCCCTCCCTGGGAATGAGCATATGCCGGTCCCTCGATTACCAGTTTGTTCAGGAAATTCATATCAGCCTTGCGGTCCGAAAGAAAATTAAAGCCATCTAAATCTTCAGGATCAGGAGGTATTGGAACCGAATTGTCATGATTATCGAGGCATAAAAATGTTTCCAGTATATTGCGGACCCCATCCTGAACCATCTGACCGTTCGCGTGAAGCTTTTCTGAATACAATGAGGGCGACACCCACATCCCGTAACCCTTATGCCCCTCGCTTTCCGGGAATAGCTGCTCCATCCAGCGAGCCAATTGATAAATATGTGTCGAATTACAGGCTATAACTTCAATTCTTTTTCCCTTTTTAAATGCCAGATA
>JAAYTW010000306.1 GCA_012517955.1 Candidatus Zixiibacteriota bacterium
CGACTCCTCCGAGGATTACCAAGAAATCCCTCCATATTGTAGATGCGGCGGACGGCTTCGTCCCGACGTCGTCTGGTTCGGCGAGATGCTTCCCGAAGATATCCTATGGAAATCGATTCGGGCGGCTGAACATTCCGACCTATTCTTTGCGGTCGGCACATCCGGTGCGGTTCAGCCGGCGGCATCGTTACCGCTTTGGGCCAGACAACGCGGCTCATTTGTTGTCGAAATAAATATCGAACCAAGCGAAATATCGGGTTATTGCAACCTGACATATAGGGGGAAATCGGGAGAGATTCTACCCCAGATTGTGGCAAAAATCAAAGAAATTAGAAAAATGACAAATGTTTGAGGGGACCGATTATGGATAATATCGAAATCAATCTCGGCCATCTGCCGCCTAAAAGCCGCGAAATTGCGGCCGGATTCAGCCGAGCGCTGATTGATGGTTTTGGGGATAAGTTGCTTTCCATAATAATATTCGGCAGCGCGGCTCGAACCACCAAAAGCGGCGCTCCGGAAGATTTCAAAGAGGGTGTTTCCGATATCAATATGGCGATAGTGCTGGACAGGGTGACCTCCGTTGAACTCAACATGATTATTAACCTCAGCCGGAAATATCAAAAAGGGAACCTCGCTTTACCCCTGATTTTTAAAGGCGACCATATCGCGACCTCGCTTGATACTTTTCCGCTTGAATTTTCCGACATGAAACAGCGCCATATCTGTATATTCGGTGAAGACCCGCTGGAAAACGCCGTTATCGAAAACAAAAACCTTCGCCATCAGTGCGAGGTCGAGTTCAAGGGTAAATTAGTGCAGTTGCGGCGCGGTTATCTGGCCGCCGGTGAAAACAAAGAAAATTTGACCGCATTGCTGGCAGCGTCAATATCATCGATAATCGCCGCCTGCCGCGGTATGGTTCGTCTGAAAAATCAAACGCCGCCAGACAGTGTGGCCGACCTGTTGACTCTGGTGGCCGCTCATTACTCCATCGAAATCGAACCCGTCAAACGAGTATGGCAATTAAAGCGCGGCGAAATTGAGGAATCAACCGCGACCCTGCAAATTTTATTCGACAACTATCTTAAATCCATTGAAAGTTTGGCCAACTTAGTGGATAAGTATTAATTGGAATTTTGTATTTCGGTTACATATTCGGGCCTGATACCAATAACCGTGGGGCATGTCTCAGATAATAATAATTATTGATTATCGAGAATCCCCAAATTGTATCATTAATCATGATTAATGTCATATCCATAGGCTAACATATCCGTCGTCGATTCTAAATCCTGCCGCCCCCGAACGGATAATTATACGCAAGGCTATAATCATCAACAAGATAGGAATAGCGAACCCCCAATGTCGATAAAAATAATCTGTATCGTGTCCAATGAACGCAAAGTACCAATAAGCGCGAGGAATACGCCAGGCCCCATAAAGTCGTCTTTTTTTACCCTCCTTCCCCTGACTACGGTGAAAATATAATACGGATATACTTAAATCGATTCGAAAATAACTCTTGGAACAAGCTTTTCCGATTTGTATTATACACTATGATATGCGTAAGTTTCCTTTCATACTGATAGCGGTGGCGATAGTTTCATTATCCTGTGTCTATTACAACACTTTTTATAATGCTCAGCAGGGATTTAAACGAGCCGAAAAAAATCAACGGCAAGCCGCCATAAATCAGGCTAAAACCAATACCAATCGACCGCACCGCGCGGGGCCGCCTCAAGAACCAGGCGTATCGTTGAACGATAAAAACCTTTATAAAGAATCTATTGACAAGGCGAATAAAGTAATAACGCTTTATCCCAATTCGAAATATGTTGATGATGCCTTATGGCTTATCGGCAAGGCCCGTTACAACATGGGAGAATATATCAGTTCATATAATCGCTTAAGCGAATTGGTCACCCGCTATCCCAACTCGAAATATGTCGGCCCTTCCCAATACTATATCGGGATGAGTCATTTCTGGATGAAGGATTATGAAAAGGCTTTGGCGGCGTTCGGGCATATTATCGAAAAGAAAAAAGGCGATTATAGCGATGATGCGTCATACATGGTAGCCTATATGGATTTCGTGCAGGGTAATTACCAGAGCTCCTTGACCGAATTTGAAAAGTACCTTAAAGATTTTAAGAAATCAGATTCGTCCGCATCCGCCCAATTTTTTATAGGGGCTTGTCTGGATAGCCTAAAACGGTATCAGGAGGCCCGCCAGGCATATATGAACGTCTTAAAATACTCACCTTCTTTCGAACTTGAATTCGACGCCAAATTCGCCGCGGGATTGGCGGCGTATAAACAGGATTCGTTATCGGCGGGCATGAAGATATTCAACGAACTGGCGAAACAATCTCGTTTTTTCGATAAATCATCGATGTTGAGGCTGCGGCTCGCCGATGGTAAACAACTATCGGACAGCGTCGACGCCGCAATTGCCGAATATGAGAAAATCGCCGCTGAATTTCCCAATACGCCGGAAGCCGCCGAAGCCTATTATCGGCTTGGAATGATTTATGAAAACCGCAACGATTTCGCAAAGGCCAAAGATTATTACAATAAAGCTTCCCAAGGGTCTCCTGATTTCACAATCCGCAATTTGGCGCTCACTCATTCGGCGCAAATATCGAAACTGGAAAACTATCGAGCTCGACTGAATCGCGATAAAAACCAATTGCCTTCAGATTCTTTAAAAACCCCCCCGACCGATTCTCTTGGCTCGTCGGCAATCGATACCTCCACGTTTAAAAAAACAGACTCTTTCGCGAAATCCGATTCCGCCGATAATTCACAGACACCACCGACCATCGACACTGTGGCCAATCATAATCGCATCGACACATTGACGACACAAGATTCGATACAGAAGCCGCCCGACAATTTTCTGGCACAGATTTTACAACGCGATTCATTATCCCACCAAGATACCGGCCGCGGCCAGCCCATGATTGGGTCGCCGGCTGGTTTGCCGATGCCGGGTTTGCCGTTCGATCCCGCCTTAGGGATAGATTCATCCCGTCAACAACCAACCAATTCTCCCGGCCCGTCGAAAAAGACCCCGCCTGTTCCGCCTGATTCGGCCGGTCATCCGACGACTTTATCTGATACAACCATACCCGGAGATGACGCCGCTATCAGATTTTTATTAGCGGAATTATATGAACAGGAGCTTGGGCGGCACGATTCGGCGCTCAATGAATACCTGCTTCTGGTTGAGGAATACCCCGAATCTCCTTATGCTCCCCAGGCGTTGTTGGCGGCCGCTTTTATCTGCGAAGCACTGGCGGATTCAGGTCGAGCCAATCAACTTTTCTATAAAATCGTGTCGGAATATCCGGCCTCATCGCAGGCCCGCTATGCTTTGAATCGTGTCGACGGTGTGCAAATACCCATGGAGCTCAATGTTTACGGGCTTTATAACCTCGCCGAAAGCCTGTATCTTGATGGTAATAATCCCGATTCGGCGGTAAAATTGTTTTCCTTTATCGAGCAAAATTTTCCCAATAGTGAATTTGCGCCTAAAGCCGCCTTTGCCAAAGCCTGGGTGCTCGAAAACACCTTACCCAAAGACGGCGATAGTTCGGCTTACTATGCTTATCAAAATGTTTTAAACAAATATCCCGATTCCCCCTATATCTATCGTACTAAAATCAAATTGGGTATGATTGAAGACACGACACTGTATGAAAGCAAGAATCCAGCAAAAAACAAAGAAATGTCCGATAGCGCCAAGATTGATTCGCTGGTAAACACATTGGGCGCCGACACCCTGAACCTCGCCGCGAGCGGTCTACCTTTAGCTCCTCCCGTAAAAGACACGGGAGAATTTCTATATCCGGGTCACCTGCTTAGTAAAAATTTAAAAGGAAAAGTAACCTTTAAAATCAGAATTGACCAGTTCGGCCATGTCGTCGACTACCAGATATTGGGCCCGTCCGGCGAACTTGCCATAGATTCAGCCGCCACAAAGGCCCTATTAGAAAGCACATTTGAGACGTCACAGTTTACCGATTTCTCCTATTTGAATATTTATTTTCGTTATGATATCAAATTCGCGCCGCCCAAAATTGACGAGTTCTATAATCCTTATCAGAAACGGGAGGAAACCGGGCCATAACCATGAAATGTTCGGGAAATTTCCAAATTGCGTCAATCGAGCGTCTTTCTTCCAATATAATCCGTCTTGAAATTGATTCGCCGCCGATAGCCGAACAAGCGCGGCCCGGGCAATTTGTCCAGGTCAGAATTCCCGGTAAAGAAACCAATATCTGGCCTCGGCCCTTTTCGATTCATTATGCCGGCGATGGCCGAATCACGCTTTATATAAAGATTTTGGGCAAGATGACCGCCTGTATGGCAAAATTAAAGAATGGAGATATATTGAATATAACGGGGCCTTTGGGCAACGGGTTTGCCGAGCCGCCTGACCAGGTCCCACTATATCTTGTCGCAGGCGGCATCGGACTTCCCCCGCTTTATTTTCTAGTGTGTATTCTTCTGAAAAAGGGATTCCCCCCTGAGCTGATTCATCTGTATTCGGGCGCCAAATCAGCCGCCGATTTATTTGCCCGTGATGAAATTGTCGCGCTCAACATAGATTATCGCCTGGCTACCGATGATGGCAGCTGCGGCGTCAAAGGGCTGATAGTAGAGCCGTTCGCAAAGGACTTTGAAAAATCGAAAAGCGGAGCCGTTTATGCCTGCGGTCCAATGGCGATGCTGGCGGCGGTCGCTAAAATCGCCGAAAAAAACTTTTGCCAGTTGTCGCTTGAACAACTAATGCCCTGTGGCTGGGGCGTTTGTAATGGTTGCGCGGTCAAATTAAAATCGGATAATTCCATTGTCGAAGATGAACGCGGATTCCGTTTGGCTAGAGTCTGTAAAGAAGGGCCTGTTTTCAACGCCGATGACATTCTATGGGACTGAATCTTGAAATAAATATCGCCGGAATAAAACTTAAGAATCCGATTCTTACAGCCTCCGGTTGCTTTGGTTACGGCGATGAGGCATCCGATTTTTTCGATGTCAGCCGATTGGGCGGTATCATAACCAAATCTATCAGCTTGCTGCCGCGAGTGGGGCACCCGCCGCCGAAAGTGGCCGAAACAGCTTCCGGGATGCTAAACGCTATCGGCCTATCCAATATCGGTCTCGAACGTTTTATAAACGATAAGATGCCGTTTCTACGGAAATGCGGAACGACGGTTATCGTGAATATCGCCGGCAAACAGCCGGATGATTACGCTAAGCTGGCAGAAAGAATCTCTTCTTTGTCCGGGGTGCATGCAATCGAAGTTAATATATCCTGCCCCAATGTCGCTGAAGGTGGTTTGGAGTTCGGCGCCTCCGAAAAAGGGGCGGCTGTAGTTATCGAAAAGGTGAAAAAAGTCAGCCGGGTGCCGATAATCGCCAAATTGTCCCCCAACGTTACCGATATTGTCGCAATCGCCAAAGCTGTAGAAAACGCCGGCGCCGATTCGATTTCATTAATTAACACCCTTGTCGGCATGGCAATCGACCCGAAAACCAAGAAATTTAAAATCAGCAATAAATTCGGCGGGCTGTCCGGCCCGGCAATCAAACCGGTGGCCGTGGCAATGGTTTACAAGGTTTCACGCGCGGTTAAAATTCCAGTTATCGGTTTGGGCGGAATATCCTGTGGCACAGATGTGGTCGAATTCCTGCTGGCTGGAGCCAGCGCCGTGCAAATCGGTACCGCCTGTTTCGCCGAACCAAAAGTTTTCACGCGGTCGCTGGATGAATTGACCGCCTACATGGTCGCTAACGGCCATAATGATATCAGAGAACTAATCGGGGCTGTAAAGGATATTTAGCATGACCTTTAAAGGTAAGCTTCTGAGCGCCGCCGCCGCCAATAAAAGCTGGCTTTGTATCGGACTTGACCCCGACCCTGCGAAAATGCCCTCCACCTTATCCCGCGATATCGGCGGAATTGAGATATTCCTTAAATCTATAATTGATTCGACATCAGACTTGGTTTGCGCCTATAAACCCAACAGCGCCTTTTTCGAAATCTACGGTGGCCCCGGAATTGAGCTTCTAAAAAGAGTAATCGAATATATTCCTGATAACATTCCTGTTATTCTTGATGCTAAACGCGCTGATATCGGTAACACCTCTCGGATGTACGCCCGGGCGGCATTCGATTATCTTGGCGCGGATGCAATAACGGTTAATCCATATCTTGGCCACGATTCGCTAAAGCCATTTCTCGATTACGCTGATAAAGGAATCATTATCCTTTGCGTAACCTCCAATCCATCATCGGCCGATTTTCAAAAGCAGACTCTTGGAAAAAACCCCGCCGACCATATTATGCTCTACGAAAAAGTTGCCTCGTTAGCCTGCCAATGGAATGCCAACAACAATGTCGGATTGGTTGTTGGTGCCACCAGCCCCGCCGAATTAGCGGCGGTACGTAAACTTGTCGGCGATGAAATCCCGATTCTGATACCCGGTGTCGGTGCTCAGGGCGGTGAGTTGCAAAATGCGCTTTCAGCCGGTTCCAACGGCGCGGGCAAGTTGGCGATAATCAACGTATCGCGGTCTGTGATTTATGCCTCATCGCGAGACGATTATGGGGCCAAAGCCCGGGAATCCGCTCAATTGCTAATTGAACAAATCCGTGCCGTTTTATCCTCCAAATAAATCCTTTGCGGATATAATCGTTTTGCCTTATAACTATCAATAAGATGATAGTTGTTTTTTCAAATATATGAATTGAAGGAGCTATGGAATGGATCGTTTTATCGGCTTGATTGGCATGATATTCATGTTCGGTATCGCCTGGCTGTTGTCCCTTCACCGAAAAAACTTCCCCTGGCGCACTGTTATCTGGGGGTTGGGACTCCAGCTGATATTTGCCCTGATTATATTAAAAACCTATCCTGGCAAATGGATATTTGAAAAATTCAACGATATCATACTGACCATATTAAGTTGTTCCGATAAGGGAGCCGAATTCGTTTTCGGCAATCTGATAAACCGATTCTTGCCGGTCGGAACGGTTGGAGCAAGCGGCCAGTTTATCGGCTCCGATGGCGGTTTGCTTGTCGATGCCGGGACGGCTTTTTTCGCTTTCAAGGTGTTGCCGACGATAATTTTCTTTTCGGCGTTTATGACAATCCTGTATCATTACGGTATCATGCAAAAAATCGTTTTGGCGCTGGCAAAGATAATGGCAAAAACCATGAAAACCTCCGGCGCCGAATCCCTATCGGCCTCAGCGAACATTTTTGTCGGCCAGACCGAGGCGCCATTGGTAGTCAAACCTTATGTCGGAAGCATGACCCAATCAGAATTGAACGCGATTATGGTGGGGGGATTCGCCACAATCGCGGGGGGCGTGATGGCCGCTTATGTCGGCTTGCTCAAAGATATCATACCGAATGTAGCCGGGCATTTGATGTCGGCATCGATTATGTCCGCTCCGGCGGGATTGGCCCTTGCTAAAGTTATTGTTCCCGAAACTGAGGAATCGCTTACGCGCGGTGAGGTCAAGCTCAAAGTTGAAAAAATCGACGCTAACGGTATTGATGCGGCCTCGCGAGGGGCCACCGATGGATTAAGGCTGGCGCTCAATGTCGGCGCGATGCTGATTGCCTTTATCGGACTGGTGACCTTGATTAATATCATTCTTGGCATGTTTTGGAAAGATTTGTCGTTAACCTGGATATTCAGCAAAGTGTTTGCTCCCTTAGCCTGGATTATGGGAATCCCTTGGGCCGATTGCGGCAAGTTCGGTGATATCCTGGGCACGCAGATTACCATGAACGAATTCGTGGCCTATCTGAAACTTCACGATTACGGGCCGCTTATGAGCCAGCGAGCGGCGATACTGGGCACTTATGCCATGTGCGGATTCGCCAATTTCAGTTCGGTGGGAATCCAGCTTGGCGGTATAGGGGGTATCGCCCCCGAACGAAGAAGTGACCTCGCGAGAATCGCTCTTCGGGCTTTAGTGGCGGGCGCGTTTTCATCGTGGTGTACTTGCTGTATGGCCGGAATTTTGATATGATTATCGAGAAAATAAACATGTTATCTTTGTTTCTTTGAGCCGAATCAATCTTGGATGATTTACATTTAGGGGCCTTGCTCTGGTCATCCAGGCCACATAGTGATCCTGGTTGCCATCTTGCCAGCCATTTGCGGACAGTCTTGGGGGTGGTTTTAAAGGCTCTGGCGGCAGGCTTAACCCCATGCTCTTTGGCAAACCGTACCA
>JAAYTW010000307.1 GCA_012517955.1 Candidatus Zixiibacteriota bacterium
CAAACAGAGCACCCCTGTCCCATCTCCGACATTTCGGCATGCAGTTTATGTTTGAATCTTACCGGTTCGTATTGTTCGGCAATTTTTCCCAATAGCATCATATCCGGGGCCTCCATCGAGCCATGCGCCCCGGTTACCTGGGCCGTAAAGAGTCTTGGACATGGCTTAAGGCAGGGAGTTTTGGTCGAGGGTTGTTCGCAGGTATGACAATCAGTGCATTCTAGCTTGAATTTTTTCATGAGCTTTGAAACATCATCCGATCTCGCATTATCCCAGAGGAAAAGCGAAATCAAAAATATTATCCCCAATTTAATCGCTTGCTTAGTCATTATTTTAGCGGCCATTCTAACCTCCAATCTGCCTCGGATATTTCTACGATGTTTTATGTCTGCAAGCAAGCATTTTATAATCCGAATTATGCCTTGATTACGAAAAGTCTTGTTAAACTCCGATTATTTGCTAATTTGCGGATTAGCAATGGCATATACCGAAAGGGTTTGCGGAATCGAAATGAACGGCGACATTCTTCATAAGCTCCAAGAAAGAATCAAGGAATTAACCGCGCTTCATAAAACCGCCCGAATTCTTCAAACACAATCGCTGTCGGTACAGGAAGTACTCGATGAGGTGGTTCAAATTCTACCGCTTGCCTGGCAATATCCGGAAATAACAGGAGTCTCGATTTCCTATAAAGATTGCAAGTCGTCCACGCCCAACTTCGCGGTAACTCCCTGGATGCAGACAGCCTCGCTTGATACCTCCGAAACCGACCTTGGCCTAATCCGAGTCTGCTATGGGGAATCTCGTCCGATATTGGATGAAGGCCCTTTTCTACAGGAAGAACGGGAATTGATCGAATCGATAGCCGAAATGTTGCGATCCTATTTCATCCGCCAGTCCGCAAGGGCGGCGCTTCAGGATGCCCACGATAAACTTGAAGAAGCGGTCGCCATTCGCACTCGCGAACTAAGTCTTGCCAATGAGGCGTTGCAAAGGCAAATCGTTGATTATAAAAACGCCGAAAAGAAAATCGAAACCTATCAGCGACAGCTCCGGAAATTAACATCGGAGCTATCTTTGGCGGAAGCCCGGGAGCGCCGCGATATAGCCTCGGATCTGCACGATCATATCGGTCAGGGATTAGCCTTTATAAAAATGAACATTTCGCAGTTGCGCGGAATGCCATCTTTTGCGGATTTGAAAATGTTCTCGATGAAATCATGGGATTACTCGACAGCACTATCCAGTACACTCGAAACCTGACTTTTGAAATCAGTCCGCCAGTGCTTTACGAACTTGGGTTAGAATCAGCCTTAGACTGGTTGGCCGAACGATTTTCAAAAAAACACAAACTGAATATCAAAATTCAGAAAGCTGGTTCGATAAACGGCCTTCGGGAGGACTTGCAAGTAACGCTATTCAAATCGGCGCAAGAAATATTAACCAACGCCGTAAAACATTCCGGGGCGGATAAAATTACAATTGCCACAACGGGCAACGACGTGAATGTCAGAATTGAGATCACAGATAATGGACGAGGATTTGACCCGTCAACATTGACAGCCGATAATTTTACCGATTATAAATTTGGATTGTTCAATATTAGGGAACGGCTAGATTATCTGGGGGGACAGGTTAGTATAGTCACGGCTCCCGATAAAGGAACAAAGATAACCCTGTTAGCTCCCCGATTATTGATAGGTAAGGATAAATGAAAAACAAAATACTTATAGCTGATGA
>JAAYTW010000036.1 GCA_012517955.1 Candidatus Zixiibacteriota bacterium
CTTGTGAAATATTTAACAAATTAGCCAAAAAAGGGTTGACATCACCATCCCAGAGCAATATCCTAAATACTTAAAGTATCGCTTTTTAGGAGAATTTGCGCCTATGGCAGTCATGCCCGACAAATGGATAATCAGGATGGCCAAAGAACACGGCCTTATCGAGCCATTCGCCGAATCGCAAGTGCGCCGCGAGGTTATCTCATTCGGTGTTTCGTCCTACGGCTACGATTTCCGGCTTGCCAATGAATTCAAAGTGTTCGCTCCCAAAGGCGACCAGTTCGTTATCGACCCAAAAAGCCTCGACCAGAGTTTGTTCGTATCGCATAAAGGCGACCATTGTCTGATTCCGCCGCATGGCCTGGCGATTGCCCGCAGTATCGAATACTTCCGGATACCCCGCGATATAATCACGATTTGTTTCGGCAAATCCACTTATTCGCGTTGCGGGATTATGGTAAATGTTACGCCATTCGAACCGGAGTGGGAAGGCCACGTTACTTTCAGCGTGATAAATCTGACGCCATCGCCGGCAAAAATATACGCCAATGAGGGAATCGCCCAGGTGTTATTCTTAAAAGCCGAGAGCGTTTGCGATATTTCGTATAAAGACAAGAAGGGAAAGTATCAGGGATCAAGGGGGATTACGCATTCCAAAATAGAGCAATAAGACTTAACAAGCATTAATGATTAAGGAACAAGTTCCGAAACTTTACATAAGTATAGAGATAGAAGGAGGATAAATTGAAAGAATTGCGTCTTCATGGACGCGGTGGACAGGGAGTAGTTACAGCGGCCGAATTAATCGCCCAGGCAGCCTTTGCCGATGGCAAATACGCGCAGGCGTTTCCATCGTTCGGTTCCGAACGCATGGGCGCGCCGGTAACATCGTTTGTGCGTATATCGGATAATCCAATTCGGGCTCGTAACCAGGTTTATGAACCCGATTTTCTCATTGTCCAGGACGCGACCTTAATTGGCAGTGTCGATGTCGCCGCCGGTTTAAAACCAAGCGGTTTGATGATTATCGATACCGAAAAGAAAGCATCCGAATTGAAACTGAATACAAAAGCCAAGATTCTCACCATTCCGGCCACCAAAATCGCGCTGGAAATCATTGGCCGCCCCATTCAAAATACGACTCTGCTGGGATATTTCGCCGCCATTACCGGATTGATTTCGTTTGATGGCGTTAAGAAAGCTATCGAACATAGATTCCCTGGGCCCATAGCGGCCAAAAATATCGCCTCCGCCGAAAGGGCGTTTGGCTTGGCAAAGGAGGCCGCTCATGTCTAAACCGATTTTACTATTCGCCCAGCCAGGCTCATCCAAAGTGAATAAAACCGGTTCATGGCGTACTATGATGCCTGTTTTCAAGCATAAGGACTGCACTGACTGCCGCATTTGCGTGACCGTTTGCCCTGATGCCTGCGTGTCCGGCAAAGACAAAATCTACAATGCCAATTTGGATTACTGCAAGGGATGTGGCGTTTGCGCCTATGAATGTCCGGTAAACGATATCGATATGGTACTGGAGGTCAAATGAAAAAGCTGATTGAAGGCTCAATGGCCGTGGCAGAATCGGTTAAACGCTGCCGCCCGAATGTGGTAGCCGCTTATCCAATAACGCCGCAGACACATATCGTAGAAAACCTGGCTCAGATGGTTGCCGACGGCGAACTCAAGGCCGAATTTGTCAATACCGAATCGGAATTCGGAGCCGCCAGCGTCGTGCTGGGAGCCTCCGCGGCCGGCGCCAGAGCTTATTCGACGACCACATCCCAAGGATTGCTCCTGATGGCGGAGGTGCTGTACAATATCGCCGGGATGCGTTTACCGGTGGTCATAACCTGCGCCAATCGCGCTATTTCGGCCCCGATTAATATCTGGAACGACCATTCGGACGCGATGGTTATACGCGATTCCGGGATAATAATGCTGTTTGCCGAGGATGCCCAGGAATTATTCGATATGCATCCGCAGGCATTTAAAATCGCTGAAAATCCGGATATCATGCTGCCATTTATGGTTAACATGGATGGTTTCATTTTAACTCATGCTTTTGAATCGGTCGAATTATCTGACCAGAAACTTTTCGATGAATTTTTACCTAAATTCAATCCTGCCTTAAAACTCGATCCGGCAAACCCAATCACGATGGGGACTCTAGCCGAACCTAAATGGTACATGGAAACCCGCTATAAATTGCACGAGACCCAGCAGGAAGCTTTACCGCTAATTCAGAAAACCGCAGAGGAATTCAAGGCTAAGTTCGGACGCTGGTATGGCGGCCTGATTGACACATATCGCCTTGATGACGCTGAGATTGGGTTCGTGGCGATGGGCTCATTAATCGGCACGTTAAAAGAAGTGGTTGACGACCTTCGCGCCAAAGGGGAAAAAGTCGGCGTTCTGAAAATCAGAAGCTATCGCCCGTTCCCCAAAAAGGAAATTCTCGATGTTTGCAAGGGGCTCAAGCAATTGGTCGTTTTCGATAAATCATTCTCATACGGCTGGGGCTCAATACTCCAAAATGAGATGCGCAACTGTTTCTATGGCAGTAAGCACAATCCGATGATTTCAGGGTTTGTGGTCGGTTTAGGTGGTAGAGATATTCCGCCATCATCGATAATCAAAGCTTATCAGCAGACCAAAGGCAAAGAAATACTGGATGAATTCGTCGATGTCAACTGGGAATTGGTCGGGGTAAGGAGGTAGCCATGGCAGATACAATAAGACCCAAAAAAGAAAAAGCGGCTGTTGAAGAATCGCTATTTACCAGCGGCCATCGCGCGTGCGCGGGGTGTGGCGAAGCATTGGGCGCGAAGTTGGTCATGGATGCCGCTGGTCCCGATACAATCGTGGCCACCAGCACCGGTTGTTTGGAGGTATTCTCCACGCCATATCCTGAATCGGCCTGGCGGATGCCTTGGATTCACTCGCTGTTCGAGAATTCATCGGCGGTGGCATCCGGGGTTGAAGTCGCCCTTAAGGCATTGGGACGCAAGGGCAATACCAAGATTATCGCGCAGGGCGGCGATGGCGGCACGGCCGATATCGGTATCGGCTGCCTCTCCGGTATGCTCGAACGCGGCCATGAGATTCTCTATGTTTGCTACGATAATGAGGCCTACATGAACACGGGCGTCCAGCGTTCCGGTTTAACGCCTTTTGACGCGCACACGACAACGTCGCCATCGGGCAAAATATCTTTTGGCAATCAACGGCCGAAAAAGACCCTGCTGGATATCGCGGCCGCCCACAATATCCCATACGCGGCGACGGCTTCGGTAGCCTACCCGGCCGACTTACAGCGCAAGGTGAAAAAGGCGCTGGCCACTCCCGGCCCGACATTTATTCATCTGCATGTGCCATGTCCTTTAGGATGGGGTTATAAGGCGGAATTGACACTGGAAATCGCCCGTATTGCTATCGATACCGGTTTATTTCCACTGGTTGAGATAGAATGGGGCAAGGTGACTCGTGTACGCAAAATAACCAAGGATAAAAAGCCGGTTGAGGAATATCTGAAACCGCAGAGCCGTTTCCGTCATCTGTTTGCCAGTGAGGATGGCAAGAAGGAGTTGGCGAAGATTCAGGCAATCGCCGATGCCAACATTGCCAAGTACGGATTGGTGTAGAATATAATTTGGTAATCTTCAAAGGCGCTTTGAAAGAGGCGCCTTTTTTGTTGACAGGATAAATATATTATATTTTTGAAGTATCATGGATTGAATCCGATTTTGTGATATACATTTCAAAAAACATTTTATACTTTTTTAATTCTTTATCCGACCATTTCCATTCATATTGATGTTCGAACGTGCTGAAAATACAGCTTAAAGTATCGGTATCATACATCATTCCGAGAAATTCATAGGGGATGGCGCAACTATAACCCAGATATCTTTCTTTATGCATCGTTTTATCATAATTGCATCTATCCGATATATTCAGTCCAATCTTGAAATTATTTTCGATTTTGATTTCGAAAAGCGATAAAGGCGGGCCGCTGATTTCCAATAATCGAATGAAATTGAGGGTATCCGGATTATATGGCGCGGCGATACTTGAATCTACCGGAGCGCCAATATTCATATATAGCCTGAATCCCGGATTATCGCCTTTAGGGAAAA
>JAAYTW010000308.1 GCA_012517955.1 Candidatus Zixiibacteriota bacterium
ATGATTAGACTTGTTACAATGATAATTTTATTTCATTAAACTTTATTATAAGCATAACGTCGATTGATTTTTGTTCGGCCTTTGGCGTTAGCCATGAGTATTGCATTTTTGCGATAAAAGGTCAAACCCGCTGAACCTCGCTGTATTGCAAACGCTCAATTTTCCGGGGCGGCCGAAGCCACCCTATATAGACGATTCAAAGGAACGGCCGTTTAACGATGAGAATATAATAGAATGAATTGTTTTTAAGCCATATTGACAAGCTTGCAAATTTGATGGTATTTTTTTAGGATAATGTCGATACTATAATAAGCGAAGTATTGGATAAGGAACAAGTTAAGAAGGAGATTCAAGAATGTTTCGATTTTTATATAACAGAGCGCGTAAAATAAAAGAATACGTGGAGACACAAAAAAAAATCCAACGCTGGGATAATCTTCGCCGCATGGGGATGCATATCGGCAAAGGCGTTAATCTGCCGATGTCTACCTGGATTGACACCTCTCATTGTTATTTAATTTCCATCGGTGATAACTGCGGTTTTGGTGATTTGTGCGTTATATTAGCACATGACGCCATGCCCAACGAATATATCGATGCCACCCGTATTGGAAGGGTTACTATTCATGAATCCTGTCATTTTGGGGTCTGCACGGTGATTCTTCCCGGCGTGGAAATTGGGCCGATGTCAATTATCGGGGCAAATTCAGTGGTGGCAAACGATATCCCTCCACATTCAGTGGCTGCCGGAAACCCGGCAAAAGTCATTTGCAGTCTTGAGGAATATCTCGAACGTCACAAAAAAAACATGAAAACAATGCCGTTATTTCCTTACAAAGAATACGATTGCAAATATATCACGCCCGAAAAGAAAAAGGAAATGTTGGCAAAATTGGCCGACACTGATGGTTATATTACGGGTGGGTATACGGCAATGATCCAGGATAATGAATGCCTCGTAAGGACTAAATAGATAATTATTACAAGGATATCGAATGAAGACAGCAATTCTTAAGTTCGCAGACAAATTGAATCTATATCCTCTTTTCAACCCGTTCACGCGAAACACCGCCACCGTTTTTATGCTTCACAGTATTGCCCCAGGCCCAAATGATTACGGGGCACTTCCGGCAGGAACGCTTAGAGACCTATTAAGATATCTTAAAGACAATAATTATAGGGTCATATCGCTTTCAGAATATGTAAGCGCTATTATACATGAACGCGAGACTTATAAAACCGTGGTTTTTACCGTGGATGACGGTTATCGCGATTTTTACCTTCACGCTTTCCATATTTTCAAGGAGTTCGGCTATCCCGCCACTATTTTTATAACCAGTGATTTCATAGAAAAACGGATGTTTATGTGGTGGGATGCTTTCGTGTATTGCTTTATTAACACCAAGTTAGATGAAATAGACTTGAGCGATTTGGATATGGGCAAAATCAGGCTGACCGATCCCCATCAGCGGGCATCCGTCGCCGTAGCAGCGACCCGCTATTGTAAAAAACAGCCGCATATTCGAAAACTCGAGTTAATCGATATTGTTCTTGACAAACTTGATGTTGATATCTCAAGGCAGCCCCAGGGTATCTACGAGCCATTAAGTTGGCCGGAAATAAAAGAAATGCATCAGGGCGGTATCGAATTTCATCCTCATACCAAAACTCATCCGATAATATCGAAAGTGACTCGGGAACAAAAGATTGTTGAAATTGAAGAGCCGAAGAGGATTCTTGAACACCAACTTAATGACCGGGCCGATATATTTTGTTACCCTAACGGGCAAGCCGAGGATTTCGATGAAGAAACGATTGAGATTTTAAAAAAAGCCGGATATATCGCGGCAGTGACCGGAATCCCAGGGTTCGACAATACAAAAAAGCATCCGGATCTTTTCCGACTGAGCCGCTATGCAATTCCTGATAGATTAATTATATTTAAACAGTATGTTTCGGGCCTGGAGGTTTTTAAGACACGGATTAGAATCTGAGCCGAGGTGAAATGATGAGGATTTTGCTAAAGCGTCTGGTTATGGGGGTTTGCGTGATAATCGTCTCTCCTCTGATTTTATTTAGTTATCTGGAATCGTGGCTGACCCGCGGGAAAGGCGAACGTATCTATTGCGGAAGCGCCGAAATACTGGCGCTGTTTCCGACATCAATAGGAAATTACATTCGCAAGGCTTTCTATTGGGCTGTTTGCACCAACGTTTCTCCGGATGCTCAATTCAATTTTATGAGCCTATTGGCGCACCGAGAAAACATTATCAGGGCGGGCGTTGTTATCGGAGCGTATACTACCATAGGATATGCGGATATAGGCGAAAACGTACTGTTCGGCTCGAAAATTTCGGTTATTTCCGGAAAATATCAGCATGGCAAACCCAGCGAAAGAGTGTCTGGGCAGATACTGACAGAAGAAAATATCGTATTGAAAATCGGCAAAAATACCTGGTTGGGGCAAGACTCGGTGATTTTGGCCAATATCGGCGAAAATTGCACGGTGGCTGCCGGAAGCGTTGTTTTTAAAGATGTGCCGGACAATACGACGGTAATGGGAAATCCGGCGCGGAGGGTAAGCATTGAATAATCGATTCCGGGCGCTTATCGTATCCGCCAATAATCGAACAAAGAACAATACGAGCCCCGATTGAGTCAAATATGAAAACACCTTTAGTAAGCGTAATCATCCCTACATATAATTACGCGGAATTTATCGGAGAGGCAATTAAAAGCGTTCTCGATCAAACCATTCAGGATTTCGAAATATTGGTTATCGATGACGGTTCCACCGATAACACAAAAGAAGTTGTCCTATCGTTTGGCGATAAAGTCAGATACTTCTATCAATCCCAGCAAGGGCCGGCCAAGGCCCGCAATAAAGGCATAGTCGAAAGCAAGGGCGAGTATATCGCTTTTTTGGATGCCGACGATGTCTGGTTACCATCCAAACTGGAAAAACAGGTGAATTTATTTAGGTCAAACCCGAAATTGGGGATGGTCGTAACCGATAATTTCCTATTTGATGATGCGGGAATATATCGGGAATATGTGAATAAAAAAGGTTATTTGATAACCGGCGATGTGGTCGCCAATATATTTATAAACAGCGGAGTGGTGACGCCGACCGTGATGGTACGACGTGAGGTTTTCGATAAGGTCGGTTTATTTGAGGAAAACTTATATATCGCCGAAGACGACAACATGTGGATTCGAATAGCGGCCGAGTACGATGTTGATATCGTCGATGAATCGCTGGCCAAAATAAGGGACCATCGCGGCAGAACAATGCGAGTAAGCGACAAGCTTATCGAAAGTGTCGAGAAAAATATCGAACTGCTTTCAAGTAAATACGGACCCAAAGTAGCCTCTCGAATAAGACCTTTGGCGGCAAAGAAGTATAATCAGATTTACTTCAGCCAGGGGTATGGCCAGTTTGAAAACGGCAACTACCGTCAGGCCCGCGCCTTTTTCATAAAGGCTCTGAAAGTAAATCCCGGTAACAAAAAAACTATGATTTATATTATTGCGACCTATATCCCCAGCTGGGCTCATTCATTTTTACGTCGAATAAAAAGAATGGTAAGCCGCGACAAGTATTCGACAGCTATCTGGAATAGGCAACAATAAGATGTCGAACGGGACTATTATCGTCTACGCCAAAAGTAAGCGGATAATATCAGATAATGTTTAATATCATAAAAAATGTCGCCAAGCACTCGGTGATTTATGGTTTATCGGATATGCTCAGTCGGGCTATCGGATTTATAATGATTCCAATTTATACCACTTATCTTAAACCAGCCGATTACGGGACACTGGAATTGCTCGATTTAACCAGTTACATTATCGGCTTGTTTTTGGCGATGGGAATCGCGCAGTCGGTGGTCAGATTCTATTATGAGTATAAAGAGCCTGAAAAACGGAATCAAATGATCAGCGTCGCCATGATAACGCTCTGGATAATTTCGGCGGTTACGCTGGTGATTTTATTCATGCTTTCCGACAAAGTATCAGTGTTGGTCTTTCAATCGGCGGACTACTCGAAATATTTTAAAATTATCTTTATCACGACTGTAATCGGTTTAAGCAATGAAATTCCCTTGACGCTCTTGCGAATCGAAGAAAAATCAATTACTTATGTGTCCATTTCTCTTTCCAAGCTTGTCATCAACCTGACTCTGAATATAGTATTTATCGTTAAATATAATTTAGGCGTTCAGGGAATACTTTACAGCGGACTGATAACAGGAACGCTTCTCGGCATTACGATGCTAACAGTTATTCTTCGCCGTTTGCGTATGAGACTCTCTTATTCGTTTTCGATGCTGAAAGCTATGTTCGCTTACGGATTTCCTCTGGTGTGGAATTGGCTAGGGCTTTTTGTGCTCAATTTCGGCGACCGCTTTTTCCTTCAGCGTTTCGCCGGCCTTAATGATGTCGGGATATATTCTTTGGCTTACAAATTCGGGATGCTGCCCAATGTATTGATTTTGAGCCCGTTCTTGATGATATGGGCGCCTAAGCGGTTCGATTTATTGAAAGAACCAAACGCCAAAGAGATATATTCCAATGTATTTACCTACTTCATGTTTTTGCAAATATTCGTGGGCATGGGAATCGTCATCTTGATAAAGGATACTATCCATATTGTATCCGAGCCAAATTACTGGAGCGCCTGGATTTATGTTTTACCAATATTGCTGGCTTATATTATTAATGGCATGTACCTTTATGTTCAATTCGGCATTCACTTGAAAAATCAGACAAAGCATCTCGCGTACGCCTCTTTGCTGGCAGCCCTTGTTAATATCGCGGGCAACTTTATACTGATACCGATTATTAAAATTTGGGGCGCTGCAATCACGACCTTTCTTTCATTTGCGTTCTTGATGGCTTATGTATATTTCCCATCACAAAAGTTATATCATATTTCCTATCAGTGGAATCGTATTGTTCATATGCTGGGCGTGGCAGTCGCATTATATTTAATAAGCTATTTTATTCCCCTGAAAAGCCCGAGCCTGCTTTTGATTATCAAATTTTTTATTGCACTAACATTTCCATTTATATTGTTGGCGACGAAATTCTACACGACACAGGAATTGAATAAAATTAAATCGATAATTAACGCAATCCGCAATCGGTTGTGGCGACGCAAAGATGAACAACCATTGCAAATCGGCTGAACTATTAACCGTGGAATTTGATGTAATGATAATTTTTCCGGGGTATAAACTTGTCGGATAACGATATTAAAGAAACGCCCAAATTCGCCACCGGCTTTGGAATAACCTGGGTAATATCGCCGCAGCGACTACTGCGCTTTTTACTTTTGGTTTTATTTCTGGGCGCGGCCCTAACGCTGGCGTTATTACCGAATATGTTTCAATACGCGATGATTGCGGCGGTTCCGGCTATCGTTGTGGCGATAATAGTTTTGAGAAACGTCTATCTAGGCGTGTTGTTTTATTATCTGCTTGAGTTTCTTCGCCCTGTAGATTTTATTCCAGCATTACGCCCCTTAAAAATAGTCATGCTCACGGAATTGCTTACTTTAATCGCCTGGCTGTTTTATCTAATTAAAAATCACATAAACATAAAATGGGATAATTTCAACAATCTTTACATTGGATTTATCGCCGTAATGGGAATCACGGTTATCACCGCCATGAACAACCGTTTTCCATTCGACCTTACGCAGGCCATGATAGTAAATTTCATAATATTTCTTATAGCAACGAATGTTATAAATTCGAAGAATCGTCTGAACAGCCTAATTTGGTTGTTGCTTTCAATCCACGCTTATCACGCGCTTAAAGGAATATATAATTTCGCAATAGTTGGTTTTGTAGCGGCCGGCCAACATACGACCGGTAAAACCGGCAGCGGATTTATCGGCGACGAGAACGATTTTGCGCTGGCTTTAAACACGATGATTCCATTTGCCTATTTTTACTTTATGACCTATAAGGACAGATTTAAAAAATACCTATGTCTTTTCTTTCTGATAATTTTCGCCGGCGGCATCGTCGCCAGTAATTCAAGGGGGGGATGGGTCGGTTTGGCGGCCGTGATTGTGTTCTCAATAATACGTTCGAAACGCAAACTGCTCAGTCTGGGAATTGTCGGTGTGATAATATTAGCGATTTTTCTTTTTGCGCCGCCCGATTTCATGCAGCAGGTTCAGTCCATTTCCGACACTGATGAAGGAACGGCGCAATCCCGAATAAATTACTGGAAAGCGGCGGTGCGAATGTATATCGATAACCCGATTATAGGGGTTGGGGCCGGTAATGGGCCGATTAGAATGCCTGAATATGTGCAAGGATTTCGCAGTAGCGCCACCCAGTGGGGCAGAACATTTCACGGTACTCTCCCCCAGGTGTTGGCGGAACTGGGAACGCTGGGTATAGGTCTGTATATGTTGATGGTGATATATGCGTTGCGAATCATTATGCGAGTGCGAAAAAGGGCGATTCTCGAGGATGATGAGACTATGGTAACAATCGCCGACGGTTTGACCGGAGCAATGATCGGTTACATGGTCAGCGCCACATTTCTTTCGACCGCCTATTATCCGCAATTATGGACATTATTCGTTTTTACTATCATACTCAAATTCCTCCCGTCAACAAACAAACTGACTGCGACGGCACAAAATGATTGAAATCATTTCTGATAGCGAAAAATACCGGGCGGCTTGGGACAAATATGTCAACGAATCCTCGTCGGCAGCCATTTCGCATCTATGGGGATGGAAAAACGTGATGGAGAAGGGGCTGGG
>JAAYTW010000309.1 GCA_012517955.1 Candidatus Zixiibacteriota bacterium
AAGCCGCTTTCGGATTGACATCCGAGTGGAGAACGGTTATGAAGAGGGTTGCGCCCGGGGAGCCAAAATTCAATCCGCTGATTTCAGCGGTTCTTGTTTAACGCAAGACCCCGTGGGGTGATCTCCTCGAGGTCTCGTCGTTTCCGGCGTGCCCACGCCGACTTACGCCCGGCCGGCCTCCAGATACATTCTTTTCCGCAAAATATCGCTGATTTAATCTTGCCGAGCCGCCCGAAATTTACTAAAATCGTATTAAGTCATGATTTTTCCTTACACTGAAATATTGCAACGGGAGACGACTCAATGGCCGACGAAATCCTTCACATGCATTATGTATGCACCCATGAGGAGGCGGCCGCTTTAATTAACGCCAACCCTTATTTTTGGGTTTCCAACTGTGGATGCCGTGAGCAGCGTAACGGATGCGCCCGTTCGCGTATCGATGTCTGCCTCATGTTCGATGGCGATTCGGGTTCATCCGGCAGTGGCCTTAGAGCCATAACGCCTGCGGAGGCTCAGAATATCCTTGCCGAAGCTAAAGATAAAATGCTGGTCGCCCGGCCGTTTCGCAACATGAAGAATATGTCGGAAACCCAGGGTATTTGTTTTTGTTGCGATGATTGTTGCGGATATTTTTTGGATAAAGATGAAATCTGTGATAAGGGACGTTTTATCGAGCTGACCAACGAAAAGTCTTGTTCGAATTGTTTTTGCTGTGTCGATGTATGCCATTTCGATGCCCGGCGCATTAAGGACAACTCGTTGATGATTTATCGCGACAACTGTTATGGCTGTGGATTGTGCGCTCAAATATGTCCGGAAACCTGTATCGATATCGTCCCTCGCGATAAACAATGAAATTATTATCTGTCATCTAAGCATGTGGTGGATATTTTGAAACTTAAATCCCATTCTTCGATAATCATTATTATCGTATTTTCGACGGCGCTGATTATCCGATTGTTATTGGCCATCAAATCCTGTCATCCCGGCCATGGCGATAGTTCATTCTATTTTACTCTTGCTCAAAATATCGTAAACGGTAGAGGTTTTGTAATCGATTATATCTGGCAATATCTGACGATTCCCGCCGATATCACTCACAACGCTATAGAATTTTGGATGCCGTTATCATCGGTGATAATGGCCGCCGCGATGGCTATTGGCGGTAAATCCCTTTTTGTCGCTCTAATTCCCGGGATTATATCGGGTATGCTTATTCCAATGATTGTCTATTCCTGGAGCCGGCATTTCTCCGAATCGCAATTCGTTAGGCTTGGCTCAGCCGGCTTAACATTATTCCTGCCGACGCTGGTCGTTTTCTCTTTGATGACCGATTCCACGGTTTATTATGTTCTGTTCATATCAGTCTCTTTCCTTTTTATGACAAAAGCCCAACATCAACCGATTTTCTATATTTTTTCAGCCTTTTTTATCGGTTTGGCTCATCTTACCCGCCAGGATAGCATCCTCATGATGCCCGTTTTATTTTTAGTGATTATCCTCAGCAATCTCCGCGCATCCGCTAAATTACGCTATTTGGTTTTAACCGCGATAGTTTATATAGCGGTTTTTTCGCCAGTCTGGATATCGAATGTTAATCAATTCGGTGTTCCTTTGTCTCCTGGGCCGTCTAAATCAATGTTCATAACCTGCTATGAAGACCACTATTCTTATGGCAAAGACTTAAGCTGGCATGGTTATTTGAGATGGGGGATAAAAAACATGATCGGTATACGGGCAAAGACCACCGCCGACAATATCAAGATACTTTACGATTCCGCCAGCGGCCCTATCCTTATTTTAGCCTTAACCGGCCTGATAGGTTTATGCTATTCAGGCGAATGGCGAAATCGGTGGCGATTGTATTTGCCGCCTATTTTGTACGCCCTTGTTTTGATATTTTTCTATTCAATTATCGTTCCTTTTAACGCCGAGGGCGGGGCTTTTCATCGAAGCGTGCTTTCTATATGTCCTTTTCTGATAATAATGGCGGTTGATTTCGTTTATAGTCAATTCAGTTCGAAAAAAACGGCCGTTGTTCTAATTTGGCTTATCGGATTTTACCTATTGGGCTACTCCAGCATGCTTTCGGTAAATCTGGTGAAAAAACATAATCTATTGAACGCCCAGATGAATGAACTGAAAACGGTCTTAAAACAGCATATAGTCGAAGGCCGGGAAACCGTTGTTATGACCCGTAATCCCTGGGAAGTCCACTATTCAACCGGCTTGAAAACGTTACAAATCCCCAATAACGATTCAGATACGATTTATAAAGTCGCCAAGCGTTTCGGCGCGGATTTTTTAATTTTACCGGGACAACGGCCGGCTTTGGATTGTCTGCTCAACGATTCTTGTTTCGATTCGCGATTCAGGAAACTTACCGGGATTCCCAACACCAATATGACTCTTTTCCGAATAGAGTAACGGCCGACTTAATAAATATCATCGGATAGCTATAGCTACGGTTTGGATATATCAAAATACTTGTCTTATGCTTAACCGTCGGCTATATTCATATCCCAGATAGATGCGGCCTGAACCGGCCACAAGGTAGATGGGAATTGGAGAGTTGATTGGCGACAAATGGAGCCTTTAGCAATTACCTTTATCCGATTATACGCGGATTAAAGATTTTCCCTATTAAACATTATGATTGCCTATCGCCCGCTTTCTGTTCAGCGCCTATAAGGAATTATTCATAATGGCAATTATGGACGCTTAATTTATAGAACTAACAACTAACTGGCAAGGCCAACGGAGGTAGCCTATGAAACATGTTTTCAAGGTAAAATTGACAATAACCCTGCTTATCGGGATGGCGTTGACGCTTTCTGTTGGGCAAGTTTGTTTTGCTCAACCGGAAACCATGGTCGCGCCGCCGGATACCTCCGGGCCGCCAGCTCCCCAACCGCCGACCAATCTTCGGGTTGAAGATGAACCCAACGATTTCGGTCATGGGTTGAAAATCAGATGGAATTTATCTGCCGATGATGGGGCTGGATTAAATAATGTGGTGGCGTACGAATTGTTGCGTTCCGATAAGGCTGAAGGCCCGTTTACTCAAAGGGCTGTTATTCCCAAAGGAATAAGTGAATATTCCGATAAGGATGAAACCCGGCCGACCGAAGAGGCGCCTAATCCAAATTTCATGGATGAAAACAGCACTTGGTATTATCAAATGGTCGCCATCGGTGACCAGCAAGTCCGTTCTAATCCAACTCCGATTGTGTCGGGAACAACCCGCCCCAACTGGATTCTTTTAAACAAAATTCCAATTCTAATCGTGGTTATCATTTTTACGATATTTTTGCTGGTATTCATCTCGTCCGCGAAGAAAGGAAAATCGCTTTATATTCGCCCCTTAGCCGGTATCAATGCCGTCGATGATGCAATTGGCCGCGCTACCGAGATGGGTAAACCGATTCTTTACATCCTCGGACTCGGCACTGCCGGTGATATCGCCACTATCGCCGGATTTACGATTCTGGCGCGCGTCGCTAAAAGAACCGCGGAATACCAAACAAAGGTAATCGTGCCGGTACAAGATCCCGTCGTGCTGGTGGTAGCCCAAGAAACCGTAAGAACCGCGTATCTTGAAGCGGGTCGCCCCGACCAATATAATCCTGATAATGTATTTTTTGTTACCTCGATGCAGTTTCCGTATGTGGCGGCGGTTAACGGTATCATGCTTCGCGAACGCCCGGCCACTAATTTCTATATGGGAGTTTTCTACGCCGAATCGCTGATTTTGGCCGAAACCGGTAATGTGGCCGGTTCAATACAGATAGCCGGGACCGACCAGATATCTCAGTTGCCGTTTTTCGTGGCCGCCACCGACTATACCCTGATAGGTGAAGAACTTTATGCCGCATCGGCTTATCTTTCTCAAGAACCCGTTCAAATGGGCACGCTTAAGGCGCAGGATTATACCAAAGCTATCGCGATGGCGATTATTGTCTTAGGGATAATCGCGATTACCGCCGGCTGGCCCTTCATAAGAGATTTAGTAACAATCAACCTGTAACCCGGAGAAACGAATGAAAAGAGAACTTCCGATTTTGATTGTGGGGATTACAGGCACGATCATGTTCTTTCAGTATTTCTTCGCCCCCGCATTCCAACATGCATTTCAATGGTTCCTGCCTAAGGGTACCTACATGGACTTCTTTGCCACGTCGCAGGATTGGGTTATCGTTATCGGTATCTTGGCCCTGCCTCTGGGTATTTGGAGTCTTTTAAAAGCCAATGTAAATAAATTGAAAGTCCCCGGAGAAAGATTCTATTCGGCAGTGTTGCTCGGTGGATTTTTGGCCATGTTGATTTCCGGTATCGCCGGCGGAAGAGCCAGTTTATCCGCCGGAAGCGTCTTCATGACAATATTCAATACCGTTCTAATCCCCATTCAAGCAACGATCTTTTCGCTTTTGGCGTTCTTTATTGCCAGCGCCGCCTACCGGGCTTTTAGGGCCCGTTCGGTTCTGGCAACGATTTTGTTGTTAACGGCATTTATCGTGATGTTTCGATTTATGCCGCTGGGACCCATTTCTACGATTAACTTAAGCGCGGTGTCCTGGATTCTTTCGGTGCCCAATATGGCCGCCAAGCGGGCAATCTATATGGGTATCGCCTTGGGAGCTACCGCCACCGCCATCAAAATAATCCTCGGCATCGAACGAACCTACATGGGTAGAGATTAGGAAGGAGATGGCGATGACGTTTTTAGAAAAAATGATGCTTGTCGACCGTCGCTGGATTTATCTTGCC
>JAAYTW010000310.1 GCA_012517955.1 Candidatus Zixiibacteriota bacterium
CAATAAACTTCTCGCATTAAGAATAATTATCCCTGTTATGGAAGTGAAAAATGACATCCTGAGGGGCAGTAGGCAACAGCCTCAGGATATCGTCTTCGGCAGACTCTATCCTGAGGCACATATAAAAAAGAGCTTGATAACGAAGGGCGGTTTAATTTATACTATTTTGGTGCAAGGTACTTTGATCCATTTGCCTGCCGCTGGAAACAGGTTGACCCCGCCGGGCAATTTGCTACGCCATATGGCTTTGAAGGCGGATGCCTACTGTCGGCCCGCGACCCAAACGGAGAATTTGCGTGGTTTGTTTATCCGATAGCGGCGGCTGTGATGGGGACATATAGAGCCACTGAACATAAACATGGGAATTGGTTTGAGCATTTTGCCCTCGGAGCAATAGAGGGGTTAGGTTATGCCTTTGCAGCTAATACGATGATTAGTGGAATAAATAGCGCTGGCGGTCTTCAGGCAGCTACGAAAAATCCTAAATTTCTTATGGGAAGTTTGGGGAAATCTGGCATTCCTCGGGCGAGTTTTCCTGCGGCAGCCGGAATATTTGGTGCATCTAATCAGCTGAGCACTAAACACAACGAGAGTTTTGATTTTGGTGATGTATGGGATGTAGTGAGTGCTGGTTATGGGGCATATAGTTCTGCTCAAACGCTTTCTTCAATATACATTAGCGGACGAAATTTGGGCAGCAAGATTGCTGGAGATAGGAATATTGTACATATTAGAATTGTTGATAAAAAAATGAGGGCAAAAGCCATAATGCTGGCTTGGGGGCCAGGAATAAATCAAGCCTGGACACCAGAATTTATAGACGATGCATATACTTCTTCGCTATCCTTTGGCAAAAAATCGCCTTTTAAAAATGGAACTTATTGGGGAGCGCCGCATGGGGGTAAGGGATGGCTTAATTTTGGAGAACATATGATGGGTGGGTATCTTTATAACAGTATCGTTTCGGGCGGTGAAACCAAAGATTGGGCATCGGGTGGCAATGCATTAATTAACTATTTTTGGTTTTTCGAAACCTTTATAGAAGATGAGCCGAGGTGGGCTATTTCGGATTTGTCCGCGGACTTACTAGGCATAGGTATAGGATTTGGTTTTGGTAATATAGGCTATAGAGGTCAAGGCCCAGGGAAGTCGGCTAATAATTTCGCTCGTTGGCTTTATTAAGGGGAAATTTGAAGAAGTATAAATATGTATAAGGCACTATTTGTATTATACTTTTTTTGTTCATTACAATGCTTTTCGCAAACTGCCAGATTGGATGTAGGGTATTCTCGGGGAACGCCAGGCGATGAAGTAAAAAAGCAATTTGGCTATTCTCTCGACCACAAGTGGAAAACTTTTGGTGGAATTGTTGATTTAATGTATGGCCATAGGATAAAATTCTGTGATCTATCTGTGAGAACGTTAATTGATTGGAATGGTAACGAAAAGGATAAACCAACAACTAATTTTGATGAATTTGTTACCTGTTTCTGTATATATGGCGGAAGGAAAATATTTAATCTGAGCCAACATGAGTTCTATTTACGGATTGGTGCGAATTATACAAACGCGGCTTTTGATAGCTTAGGAGGGTCAACCAAGCGCTATCGTGGTCATATCATGAGTCCATCAATCGGTGGGGCGGGCATATTTAAATTGAGAAACAAACCTATTACTGGAGAAGTAGTAAAGGCCTTTGATCAGATATTTTGGGAAATATCATACGACTATGGTTATAAACAAAGATCATTTAAGGAGCTGCGTTCTTCTATTGCTGTGTTGTTATTTCCTAACAAAGAGTTTGTATTGGTTGAGATAGGGTATCAGAAAATAGGTAATAATAGTATTTTTAAGGCGAGCCATTTTTTTATTGGGGCGCGTTGGTTTTAAGGTAATGTTGAACTAGTGGTCGAGATTTTATTTAAAAGCGTAATTTTTAAATAAATATATTATTGCTATTTATCCCCATCTTTATATATTAAGGCAAGTAATGAAAGGGTGGTTCATGCCCCGGTTTCTGACCATAGGGTTCATCATACTACTAAGCATCGCCGCTAATGCTCAGCGGGCTTATAATACAAATCCTCAGATAGATACGACGCTCATGCCGCCAGCAATCTGGCAGGATGGCAAACTTATTCCGGCTCCGCCGCGGCAATATATCGAAGAATTCGGCGAGAATGACCCTCCCATGTCTTGTCTTGTCTACCCCGATTCTAACTTTATTCGCCGCGGGTTCGGTTATCCAACATCCCCCTACTATCAGGTTATGGCTAATAATCATATATATGAAGCGCAAGGCGGTTTTCCGTTCCGTCAGGTCTTAGGTCCGGCGACTGCCGGAACGTGACCTGACGGAAATTATCCCCCTAACCCCTTAACCCCTTAACCCCTTATCCCCCAATCCCCATATCTCAATTCCACATGCAAAACGCATTTAAAATTGTATCGGGGGGTATTATAGGAAGACTAAAGTAGGTCAAGCTCACTTGGGGCTTGACACTAAGGTTCGAAAAGCTGATGGCGGCTGTCTTTTGACTGCTACCACTGGCAGACGACCAACTGGATATCGTCGATTGGCCAATGACACGACGTCTCCAAACATGGGCAGCGTAGCCCTGCCTAAATCAAACCGAGGAGGACACCCTCGTAGAACCAGATTCGCTCTCGCGGACTCGGCAAGCCTACTCGATGGAGTTGAGGGAAGCTCCATATCTACCAGGGACTCTGTTCCAGGCTGCAAGTACGACGCCTTATCCGAGCGGTAAATCGGATCGTAAAGGGAAAAATAAAATGATTGGTCTTTGTCAAGTTAAGAGTATTAAGTAGGTCAATCCGCCGAAGGCGGGTTGACTCTATCTTGTCGAAACCGCAAGGGTTTCGACCTACTTTGCTGTGGGTTACCAGTTTTGCTATTCCACGCGGGCGAAAATCCAGGATTGTATTCTGTTAGGACCTCCTTCGGAGATTCGATTTAAAGCCAAGTAAATACGGCATTTCTCGCATCTCTCCGGATTCTATCCCATAATGAAATCGATAGCTTTTCCGATATATTTTACATGAACTTAATTGCCGAATTTGATATCGTTAATAACCGGGAAATCGCGCCGGAAGAATTTGACAATAAACAGAAAGCCGAATTGAGTTGCCCCTTATGTTCGGCAAATCGATGCTCCGAAATTTATTCTAATCCGCTAATCTACCGATGCCAGAAATGCGGCCACGCGTTTAGAACGCAAAATGATCCGCGGGTTATCTCAGGCTATGTCGGCAAAGTCAAGATGCCGGAAATCATCGTGGCTAAATATTTCGCCGATTTTTATTACCGGCTAATCGATAAGCATATAGGCTTCAATCGAATCGATAGTCTTCTCGAAATCGGCTCCGGCGATGGCGTCCTTCTTGCGCGTATCAGAAAATATAATCCCCTGACTAAAATCACGGCAATCGAGCCAAGTCGTTACCACTGCAAACATCTAAAACGAATCCCCAACATCGATGTGATAAACGACTATATCGAAAACGCGTATCCAAACTATCGTTACGATTTGATCATAATGTCGCACGTACTGGAACATATACCCGATCCCAAATCGGCGCTTGAGGATATAGCCTCCAGGTTTTTAAATCCGGGAGGATATTTACTGATTGGAGTCCCCTCCGGCGAATTCGAATTATATAATAGGCAGACGGCGGCTATAGCGCCTTCGGGCCATCTACATTTCTTTAATGGCGTAAGCTTGCTTGAGCTCTTAAAATCGGCGAAATTCAATATCTATTCGGCTCTGGGGTTCAAGATAAAAACAATCCCCGCGAATTATCATGAAATCGCGAATTGTATCGCCCGCTATTCCAATTCAAAGAAACCTTTAGATATTTTTCTAAAATACTATTATAAAGCAATTCGTCGTATTCTGACATTTGCTAAAGTATTAATGCTATTCCTGTTTCGTGTGGGGCCGGACAGGCAACCGCTGGATTCGCCTGTCGGTTGCTTCAATAATATCGTCATAATCGTTAAAAAATAAGATTTATACGCAATCCGAGTTCCGTTTTATTCTGCATCAGTATGGAGTCTGGCAGGAGTAGGTCGAAACCCTTGCGGTTTCGACAAATTTTATTATAAATTATCCTATGA
>JAAYTW010000311.1 GCA_012517955.1 Candidatus Zixiibacteriota bacterium
GCTATATTGGATTACGCCTACCAGATAGGCCTGGGCTTTTCGCTGTTCGCTTCAATAGGTAACAAAGCCGACCTCACCGAAAACGATTTCCTCGAATATCTGGAAAACGACCCCAATACCGAAATCATCTTGCTTTACATGGAAAATTTCGCCGATGCTAAAGGCTTTTCCGAAATCGCCTCGCGTGTGGCCCGCAAAAAGCCGATTTTGGCTATCAAATCGGGACGTTCGCAGGCGGGCGCCAAAGCTATCAGCTCCCACACCGGCGTTTTGGCCACTCCCGATGCCGGCGTGCAGGCGATGTTTGAACAGTGCGGCATAATCCGGGTCGAAACCGTCGATGAGCTGTTCGATTTTACGCTTGCGTATGTCCATCAACCTCTACCCAAATCAAATCGGGTCGGCATAATAACTAACGCCGGCGGACCGGGAATCATGGCCACAGACGCCGCGGTCAAAGCCGGTCTGGAAGTCGCCCCGTTAACCGAGGAAACCACCAAGTACCTGCGCGCCAATCTTTCCGATATGGCCGCCGTCGGCAATCCCATCGATGTCATAGCTTCGGGCGGCGCCGATTCCTATCGAGCGGCCATGGAGGCCTGTTTTGGCGACCCCAACGTCGATTCGATTATATGCATATTCGTGCCGCCGATAGTCACCGACCATCTGGCTGTGAACAAAGCTATCGCCGAGACTATTGATAAGCACAAGAATTCAAAGCCGGTCGTCGGCTGTTTTATGAATGTTCCTCAAATAATCGCCGGTTCAGATGAACTTATCAAACGCAACATTCCTATCTATACTTTTCCGGAGGCTGCCGCGCGCGCCGTTTCGGGAATGGTGCGGTATAGTAATTTCCGGAACCGCTCGATGGGGAAAATACCCTCTTATCAGGTCGATAAGCAGTCCGTTGCCCGAATTATCGACAACGCCGTAAAAGCAGGCACCAAAGCCATAATGGGACAAGAGGCCATCGCTATCCTCGAAGCTTACGGTATCAACACCGCTAAAACCGCGCCGGTAAAAACACTTGAACAGCTGAAAATGCTGTCCCCGAAAATCGGCTATCCGCAGGTGATGAAACTCGATGACCCCAATGTTATCCACAAAACCGATGTCGGCGGGGTGGCGCTCAATCTCAAATCGCTGGAGGAGGCCACCGCCGCGTTCAACCGCATGGCCGAAAAGCTATCCGGCCCCAATGGTTTCGCCGGAGTGATTATTCAGCAGATGATAAAAGGCGGCGTCGAGACGATTATCGGCATGAACCGTGATTCATCGTTCGGGCCGCTTCTGATGTTCGGCCTTGGCGGCGTCTCGGTCGAAATCATGAAAGACGTGGCGTTTCGGGTCTATCCACTCACCGACAACGACGCCGACGCCATGATTCGCGGTATCAAGGGATTCAAGTTGCTGTCCGGTTTCCGCGGCTCCCAACCTTCAGACTTGGAAACGCTCAAAGATACGATTCTGCGCCTGTCGCAGCTATCGGGCGATTTCCCCCAAATAGAATCATTCGACTTGAACCCGTTTTTGTCCGGCGATAGCAAGGATAATTCAGTCGCGGTCGATGCCAGATTTATTTTGAAAACGTAGAAATTCCTTTCTGTAAAATGGTACCGGTTTCGGTAGGCAGGAAACATCTTGCCCCTAAGAGCCGTTTACATGTTCTCAGGTTTTCGAAAACGACTACTTGCTTATGGTTCTTTAATGCTCGATTATCGATAATAAAACATGGCATTTTACCGCCTCTTCTTTATCAGCATCATATAAACAAACAATACCGGCGGACCCCCGGCAACCGAACACCCATGATATTACATCTTATAATTGCAAATAGGGGACAGCGTTCAAATTCAATGGCGAACGTTCGCCTCTTTCCAGATGCCAACCGCCGGCGGCCGCTATCATAGCGGCGTTATCGGTACATAATAGGGGCGAGGGCTTAAACACCTTAATCCCATCCGCGCGTTCTTCCACCATCTCGCGCAACCGCTTATTCATTGCCACCCCGCCGGATATCGACAGTCGTTCGAGCCGCAAATCGCGGCAGGCGGCAATCGCCTTTCTGGCCAGGATATCGCAGACCGATTCCTGAAACGAGGCACAGATATCGGCCAGATGCTCGCGGATAAATTCCGGGGCCTTGTCTTTGATATACAATGCCACCGCCGTTTTTAATCCCGAGAACGAAAATTCATAGGAGTCTTTTCCCATGGTGGCGCGGGGGAAACGAAAAAACTTCGGGTTGCCGTTTTCCGCGGCTTTTTGAATCGCGGGTCCGCCGGGATATGATAATCCCAGTATTTTGGCGACCTTATCGAACGCCTCACCGGGGGCGTCGTCGCGGGTTTTGCCCAATAGTCTGTAGTCACCCCATGCGCGCACATGAAAGAGAGAGGAATGTCCCCCCGACACTACAAGAGCCACGAATGGCGGCCGGCACTCGGGAGATTCGAGATAATTGGAAAAGATATGCCCCTCAATATGGTTTATTCCAATAAACGGTTTATTAGCGGCCTGTGCCAGCGATTTGGCGAAAGTAAGTCCCACCAGCAATGCGCCTACCAGCCCTGGACCATAAGTAACCGCGATTCCTTCGATATCGGAAAGCTGTTGGCCCGCCCGTGTCAGCGATTCATCGACAACGCCAACAAGACGTTTTATATGTTCGCGAGAGGCTAATTCCGGTACGACTCCGCCGTATTTTTGATGGATAATTTGCGAATAAACGACATTGGCCAGCAGGGTGCGGGGGGTCGTCAATATCGCGGCGGCGGTTTCATCGCAGGATGTTTCAATGCCTAGAATCAGCATTTGGCGAGTCAATTCCCGCTAATTCGAATTCGCAATTGCGCAGACCCAAAAAGCCTATCCTGACATCATCGAGGTTGGGTGGGATAGTCAGCTGTTCGCGGTTTAATTCAACGGAATACTTACCGGGTTTTTTAAAATCGCGAAGGTCAATCACCAATTTTAAGTCATTAAAGTATAAGATTTCAAAAAGCTCCCGGCCATTGGCTGTAATATCCACAGAAACATTTTTCAAGCTTTCCGGCGTCAGGCGAAGGCCGGCCGGCACGTTTTTATATTCAATTTCGATAAGCGCCTTCTGATTGAATTGTTGTTTGGTTGTCAGATGGAACCATAGGGCAAAGGACAAAACGAGACCAACTATTTTCCAGCCAAGGTTTCTAAATATTCTCGTTTTCACAATCGAATAGCGGTTATTTGTCAGAAAACTTGAGTATCCGGCCGAAAGATAATTCGCCGTTGTCGATTCTTATGGAAAATCCGCACTCGTAATTAGAGCAGACCCAGGCTTTATAGCGGATTTCCGACCCATCCCTCCCATAATCAGAAAGAGGAATCAAGACACCCTTGCCACATTTAAGGCATTCAGGAAATTTCTCCAACACGGCCTCCCGCGAAAATTAACCATTGATACATATAAATAATCAACCACCTTAATAAAGTCAAGTTCAAAGCCCATCCGCCTATTGGATAATCACATTGCCTTGCCGCGCGATTACCAGATAACCCTTACAGCGTTACAATTATCGCGGTTGTATAAATAATGACCGATTATTTCGTCTTTGCCGTCTCCATTGAGATCGACTACGCTGATTCCATCAGGACGAAGAATCTGGATTTCTCTACTGGCACTCTCCTCAAATACTCCTCTTGCTGAATTGGTATATATTTTAAGGATACCATCGCCCTCATGTATCAAAAGGTCATTGCGCCCATCGCCGTCGTAATCGCCATCAAGCGACAATATCCCCGAATAATCGATACTCTGGCTGATATCGGCCTCGAACGAAAAACTTTTTTCGAAATCGGGTTTGTCGGGGAATTCATCGGCCTGGTTTTGAAGATAAACCGCGATATTAACTTCCACGCTCTTCAACAGCAAGATTTTCAAGGTTGACATAAATCCCAATTTTAGTGATGGGATAATCAAGTCAAGACGGCCATCTAAATTTAAATCGTGAACAAATGGATTTGAAGCGCCGTTGGCCACGTTAAACTGCCGAACAGCGTTTAGATTAAAACCGCCGTTGGGTCTCCCCCTAAAAAGCTGTACCGATGTTCTATAGCTGGTAACGTCTCCTGAGTTTTTTGTTGCGACTATATCGGCAATGCCGTCACGATTCATATCGTATATTTCATATCCCACAGCGGTTTTCCCTTGTCGTCTTTCGTCGTATGTCATAAGGTTCTTGCCGAATATTTCAGCGGGCGTTTTGTCAAAACGGCCATCGAAATTACGTTTGAAAATACAGATGGTCCTGCCGTCAATTACAAAGATATCCAAAAGCTTATCGCCGTTATAATCGGAAATCACTATGGCGGGAAGAGCATTTCCGATACGGAACCCCAGCGGTTTTTTGTTGTCGTAAGCGGCTTTACCACTAACCGCCGATAAATGGTCATAATAAATGGCTTGTTTTAATTCGAACTTACCGCGATTCTGTTGATACAGGTCAAAACCGGTTATAGTCGGGACAAATATCAGAAAATTTTTGGTCACGGAATCAACTGTTAGGGCAAAACTCCATTGCTCGATATTTTCTACCAACGCGGCCCCGAAAATGGTTGTGTTGAGCACAATCTCGCTCAATCCAAGACTGAAGGTCCCATTTTGGTAGATATGGGCGTATACTCCGCGATTAGACATCAACAGCAAATCGAGATCGTCGTCGCCGTCGATATCGAAAATATCAAAACAGACCATCGATTTATCTATCTCCAGCACCTGACGCGGCCTGGTTTCGAAGCGGTCTTTGTCTAAAGCATATAGGGCCATCTTCCGCACAAGTTCGCCTGAAGATTCATCGTCGAAAAACAGCAGGGCCTCGCTTTTTTTATCGTGGTTTAGGTCGGCGAATTCGCAATTGATAACCGCCCCCCCGACGGTCAGCTTATCGATGGCCGTTTCTTCCCGTCCGAAAGCCATGTTATTTGCAATTATTATTGTAAACAACAGAAAAACCGCTATCGGTCGGTTGATGACATTCCTGGCGTTCATAGTTCTATCTTAATTTAATCACCGCGCCCGGGAGAATTCCAGCGAAATCTAACTAAATTTTTGCTCGTTCCAAGCCATAAGTAGCCGCCATCAAGGGCAAGCGAGTTGATATTATTTGTGGGAAGCCCATCGGCTACCGTGTAAAGGTAGCTGCTGCCGTCAGCAAGCTTATATCGCCAAAGGCCAATGGTTGTCGCGCTCCAGACAAAATTATCGTCGGCGACAATCTGATTAATCTGCCATCGCTCCGAATACGCCGGCGCGGAGGCCAATTTTGCGCTATTGCCGTCAAGGTCGACAATTACCACGCCATAGCTAATCGCGAAGAATAATTTCTTTTTGTGGCCGAAAATCGCGGTGGCTCCGGCGGCCAAATCGCCCGCGGGCGTATCGAGTTCACGCAACCGAAGGCTATCGGCGTCGTAGCTGAAAACCGCTTGGTCGGTCGCTATATAAAGCTTGTTGTCATACGCCAATAGGTCGTTTACTATCTGGTTTTCGAAAATATTCATCGAAGGTAAAGGCAGCTTATAAGTAGAATCGTTGATAATACCGCTGGCGGGGAGCGCGCTCAATCCCCGGCCGGTGCCGATATAAATAAACCCTCCAAAACCGGCTAGGCAGTTGATCTTTTCGGAGGGAACTCCTTTAAACGTATCGTACGATTTAAACCCTCCGCGATTGTCCAGGCGCATCAGGCCGTTCCGCGTGCCAATCCATAAGTTGCTGTCGGACTCTATAACGCTGACCAGGGCGGCATCAGTTAGGTCAAATTGCGACTCCGGCTGGAAATATGTCCATTCGCCGGTTTTGGTATCATAACGGGTTAACCCGCGCTCCGCCCGGGTGTAATCCGTACCCATCCAGATATATTCGCCGACCTTGACAATACGGGATATGTTGCTATTATACGGCCCGAACGGCATCAACGTTAAGGTCGTTTGACGAGTGTCAAGCATTGCCGGACCAAGGCCCCAGGTACCGATAAACATCGTATCGCTTAGACGATCGCGCCAGCCGACGGTGATTTTGAATTTTTTCATGGTGGGATCAATTATGTAGCCGTTTTGGTAAAAATATCTAAAAGGAGCAAAAATATTGACAAATCGACCGGTTTTCCAATCGTTGATAATCAGACTGTCGGGGAAATCCGGCTCCATGTACCATCGTTGAAAGGTAAAGTTGTATCTTGCGCTGCCATCGCTGGTGGAAACCCATAATTCATCGAAAATCGAATCATAGGCCAATTGCCGAACATAATCGGACATAAAGCCGCGGTCTATGGGAAGAGGGTCGAGCCACTGTTGATTGATTTTATCATAACGAAGAATCCCGCCGGTCGTCCCGAAATACACCGTTTTTTGGTCTGCGGTTATCGATGTCACATAGCGGAAATTGCCGTATTCCACCCAATCGCCAAGATTATAATTAATCGTTGCCGCAGTTTTGGGAATCAAGGCGGCCGCTATTCCGATAACCAAAATCATTTTCTCCACCCGATAAGAATATCAAAAGGATTAATGATAGGCAACTGTAATGTTTTAAATGAATGTTTTGCTTAAATCGCAAATTCCGATTTATAACGCGCTGACATGAAACAAGTTGTTTGATTCGGAGGGATTGGACCCAAATAGCGCTGAATCGAGGCCAAAAATCATCTCGGTTTATTATCCGCAAGGCAGCTATCGCTTATTAACCCCAATATCAATATAGGCTTAGTCGCAATGCCGATATTTTAATTTACTTCCCTTTAAAAGCGGCGTATAAGTAATTGATGAATATTTTAAACTTACTCAATAATCAAAGGGTCAAAGTAAAAAGAAATGGGGACTACAGGATAGCTTGAACAAATCAAATTCGATAATAGTTATATGATAGAAGGGATAAATAATGAAAAAGATACTAATCATCGCCGGAATCATCATTGTCGGCGTATTAATCTGGTTTTTTGCGTTTAAAAAATCTTCTGGGGCCGAATCAAAATACACGACCGCCGTCGTCCAGCGGGGCGACATATCAATCACCGTCACTGCCACCGGTTCGCTGGAGGCTGTAACCACGGTACAGGTGGGAAGCCAGATATCGGGCACCATTAAAGCGCTCCATGCCGATTTCAACGATATTGTCAAAAAAGGTCAGCTTCTGGCCCAAATCGACCCGGAATTTCTCAACGCCCAGGTCGTGGCCGCGCAGGCAGAGCTCGATAAGGCGGCCGCCTCCGCCAAGCTGAAAAAACGCGAATATGAACGCGCCCAGACCCTCTACAAAGCCGATCTGATATCGGAATCCGACTTGGAAATCGCTCAGACAAACTACGAACTTGCAGAGGCCGAACTGAAATCATCCAAAGCCAACCTCGACAGGCTGAAAACAAACCTGAACTATGCGACTATCGTTTCGCCGATCGATGGGGTCGTGATTTCCCGCGATGTCGATGTCGGGCAGACGGTCGCCGCGAGCCTATCCGCACCGACCCTATTCACGATTGCGGAGGATTTGACCAAAATGCAGGTCAACGCGGTCATCGATGAAGCCGATATCGGAAAGATTAAAGAAGGCCAGAGCGTTTCTTTCACTGTAGACGCATATCCTGAGAGGACATTCAAGGGGGTGGTCAAACAAATCAGATTGTCGCCCCAGATTATCAGCAACGTGGTTTCTTATAATGTCATTATTTCCGTCTCCAATCCGGAGTTGTTGTTAAAGCCCGGCATGACCGCCAACGTGACAATCCAGGTTGACCGCCGCGACAACGTGCTCAAGGTACCAAACGCGGCCTTGAAGTTCAGGCCGGCTTTTGTTGGAAAAGTGACCCCTTCACGGACAGCCGGCTTCGCCACGGCCGTTCCGGATTCGCTTAAACAACGAGCCGGCGGTTTTGACCGTCCCGATTCAACCATGATGAAAAAACCGCGCGTTTGGGTATTTGATGACAAGAAAAACCCGCGCCCGATTTTTGTGGAAACCGGACTGGCCGACGGCTCATATACTGAAATCATTTCCGATATACTGACTGCGGGAGACACCATAATCATCGCGCAGGAGGGCGTGGTTGCCACCAACAACAACCAGGAAGTCAATCCGTTTGCTCCAAGATTTGGACCGGGCGGCGGAAGGAGGTAGCCATGCGCGAACTGATAATCCTCGATAAGCTCGTTAAAACGTATGTTTTAGGAGACTACGAAATACACGCATTGCGTGGAATCGATTTGATTATCAAGGAAGGAGAATTCGTGGCTATCATGGGGCCGTCCGGCTCGGGAAAATCAACTCTTATGAATATCCTGGGCTGTTTGGATCGCCCCACCAGCGGCCGGTACGTTCTTGATTCGCTTGACGTTTCCTCGCTTAATCGCGACCAGCTCGCCGAAATTCGCAACAAGAAGCTTGGTTTTGTTTTTCAGTCTTTCAACCTATTGTCTCGGACATCGGCAATCGAAAATGTTGAGTTGCCGCTTCTGTACAACGGTAATTCGACAAAAGATAAATATCAGAAAGCGATGAAAGCGCTTGAAATGGTCGGTTTAAGAGATCGAGCGAACGCCGTCCCCAATCAATTGTCGGGCGGTCAGCAACAGCGAGTGGCAATTGCTCGAGCCTTGATTAACGAACCGGCCATAATCCTTGCCGACGAACCCACCGGCAATCTCGATACCAGAACATCAATCGAGGTCATGGACATTCTTCAGATGCTCAATAATAATGGGATTACAATCGTCTTGATAACTCATGAACCCGACATCGCCTCCTACGCCGGTCGAAACATCTTATTCCGCGATGGCAAAATTGTCCGCGATGAAATGGTCGCTTCACCTCGCCGCGCCAAAGCAGAACTGGCTAATTTGCCAGCGGAAATTGAGGAAACATAAGTATGTTCGATTATGCAAACAAACACACTCAATAAAACGGGGTGCTTTATGAGATACTGGCAAATATTGAAAATCGCATATAAGGCCCTGACCAAAAATAAAATGCGTTCCAGCCTGACCATGCTCGGCATTATTATAGGCGTCGGGGCTGTAATCGCTATGGTGGGGATAGGCGCCGGCGCCACCAATATGGTCACGGCGCAAATATCGGCCATGGGAGATAATCTTATAAACATATTTCCCGGAAGTCAACAATCGGGCGGTATCAGGCTTGGGGCCGGTTCGATGACCACGCTCAAGGATGATGACGCGAAAGCAATCAAGCAAAACTGTTCGGCGATTAAAGCGGTCTCTCCCGTGGTGCGGTCCAATGGGCAAGTCATTGCGGCGGGCCAAAATTGGAACACGCAAATCGAGGGGTATTCCACCGATTTCCCGGTAATACGTTCCTGGCCGTTATCATCGGGTTCGTTTTTCACCGACCAGGATGTTCAAGGCGCGACAAAAGTATGTATTCTGGGGAAAACTATTGTTGACAACCTGTTTCCCAACGAGGATCCGGTCGGGCAAATAATCAGAATTAAAAAACTGCCCTTCCGCGTAATCGGCGTTTTAAGCGCAAAAGGCCAAAACGCCATGGGACGAGATCAAGACGATATTATTATTATGCCCTATACCACGGTTCAACGTAAATTGGCCGGAATTACGCATATTCATTACATTATGGCCTCCGCGGTCAGTCGAGACCAGATTGATCTTGCGAGCGAGCAAATAACCGAACTTCTTCGTGTCCGTCATAAAATCGTGGGCTCGCAAGAAAACGATTTTACCGTTCGGACCCAGCTTGAACTGGCCACCACGATTAATTCGACCGCGAACATTATGAGCATTCTTTTGGGCGCCATTGCCTCGGTGTCCCTGATTGTCGGCGGTATTGGCATTATGAATATCATGCTGGTTTCCGTGACTGAACGGACTCGCGAAATAGGTCTTCGAATGGCCGTGGGAGCCAAAAGCCGCGATATCATGATTCAATTTTTGGCGGAATCGATAGTCTTAAGTTTAATCGGCGGACTCATAGGAATAATGCTAGGTGTCATAAGCGGTAAAATTATTCAGGCGGTGCTTCATTGGCCGATTTTAACGTCGGGACCGGCAATAGCCGTCGCGTTTCTTTTTGCCGGCTTTGTCGGCGTATTTTTCGGCTTTTATCCGGCTCGCAAAGCCTCGTTGCTGGATCCGATTGAGGCGCTAAGATATGAATGATAATATTAAAACGCAATGAAATATACGCCAAACCGAATTGGACCGCTTAAATTATTGCTTATTTCGCCATAAAAGAAACCTTGCGGCGAAGAACTGAAATATCATATATTTGATTAATATTTAATAATTTTCGCTACGTTTGGAAAATTTCAGGAGGTGCTATGAAAAAATGGATTAATCTCGGGATTGCCGCGGTCATTATAATCGGCCTAATTGGATGCGGCAATTTTCGTAAAAGAGAACAGGGCGCTATAATCGGCGCGGCCGCCGGAGGCGCGCTGGGCGGCCTTATTGGCCATGAAGCCGGTAACACCGCTGTCGGCGCTATTCTCGGAGCCGCGGTTGGCGGCGCGGCCGGCGCTTATATCGGAAATTACATGGACAAACAAGCGGATGAGATGAAGGCCGATTTGGAGGGAGCTAAAATTGAACGAATCGGAGAAGGCATTAAAATCACGTTCGATTCCGGCATTCTTTTCGACGTCAACAAATCAACTTTACAGCCCCAGGCCATGGCCAACCTTCAGAAATTAGCAGTAATCTTAAACAAATACCCTGACACTGAAATCCTGGTCGAAGGGCACACCGACAACACCGGTTCCGATGAATACAATATGGATTTATCTCTGAGACGGGCTCAGTCGGTTTCTAATTATCTCGCTAGCCTGCAGGTTCTTCAAACAAGAATCCATACGAACGGTTACGGAGAATCTCAACCAATAGCGACCAATGAGACCCCCGAAGGGCGGCAATTAAATCGGCGCGTTGAAGTGGCTATTTATGCCAATGAAAAACTGAAAAAAGCCGCCGAAAAACAGGGATAATTCAGGACACCATTGATTTTATTCACTTGGGGGCCGGTAAAACCGGTCCCCGTTAGACTGTCGACAAAGTGATTTGTCGGCAGTTTTTTTTGAGCAACTTGTGGATGCTTTTTGCGGCAAAATTCGAATGCCGATATACGACAAGTGCGGGCCAGACTATCGCTTTTAACAAGCCCGGCGCTCCAATCCAGAAAGTTACGACATGCCCCATAAATCCCGGCCCGCATAGGCTCCGGCCTGACCTCCAGCGCATTTCTTTATAATCGGTTTTTCCTACCTAAAAATACGTTAACCCAAATCGATTCGCGCCTTGACAGCAAAATCTTCCCACGAAATCGAGGTCTGGTAAGGGCAAAATAAACTATAGAATCCCGCTACCCAATCAGCATCATCTGGAGATAGTCGGGTTTGCCATCTATCTCTAATCGACAAAAATATATCCCCGACGATACCGCCGATGCGTCCCAGGATACCGAATTCGTTGCCGGTTCTTGTAACTCATCGCAGAGGCAGGCGACGCATTCGCCCTGGATATTGTAAATCGATACTTTCGCCAAAGACGGCGAATGCCGTTGCCGCAATCGCCATGACGATAATCGCCGTCACGATAGTAATCCTAATAATTTTCCTCCGCCATGTTTTCGAAATAAAACCATTTTAGAATCGTTTTCCGCCGCGGTCGGCGGACATAAATCTTTCAAGGTTTGCTTCTGTTCCCAAGAATTCAAATGTATAATAAGCATAACAGATTGATATGTAAAATATAATATGATATAATCGGAGAAACATAAAAAATGAAATTGTCTAACAATTTCGTTTCTACTAATTTACTATATGAGTTTTCGGGCAGCGGTTGATTGGTTTAAAAGGCCTAAGCGAAAATTTATCGTTGGTTGCGGGCTGTTTGTATTAATAATTATAATCAGCGATAAATTCATATTTCCGTTACCGCTCGACCAATTATACAAACCTTCCGCGACATTTATTTACAGCCGAGATCGAACCCTTCTGGGAGCCTATATTTCATCTGACAGTTATTGGCGCAAACCGCTAAAGCTGTCCGATATCTCCCCGCTTCTGCAAAAAAGCGTGCTTGTCTGCGAGGATCGCTGGTTCTACTATCACCCCGGCGTAAATCCGGTTTCGTTGATTCAAGCTGCTTATGATGATATCAAGGCCGGTAAAATCGTCCGCGGCGGTTCTACTATCACTATGCAAATCGCGCGGATGATGGAGCCCAAATCTCGAACACTGAAAGCCAAGATTATCGAAATGCTGCGCGCGTTTCAGCTGGAACTTCATTTTTCGAAAAAAGAATTGTTGGAATTATATTTCAATATGGCCCCCTACGGCGGCAATATCGAAGGGGTCGGGGCCGCCTCATATTTTTATTTCGGAAAGCCGGCCCGCGAACTGACCGCCTCGCAAGCGGCATTGTTGACATCAATACCAAATTCTCCGCAGGCGTTGCGCCCTGATATCAATTTGGCCAACAGCCTTAACGCTCGCAAAAGGGTTTTGGGGGTGATGCGCGCCAATAAGATAATTTCCGAAAACGATTACCGTGAAGCTTTAGATGAGGAAATCAAGGGCAAAAAATATAAACTTCCAAATATAGCCCCGCATCTATGCAACGAGCTTCTGGCAAAGTACCGCGGGAGCCCCGAAATCACCTGCGCTGTCGATTTGAAAACCCAGAGCATTTGCGAAGCGGTTGTCAATAATTTCAAAGGGTCGCTTGCCATGAAGGGGATAAACAATATCGCCGTGGTCGTAATAAAAAATTCAACCGCCGAGGTCGTAGCGATGGTCGGTTCGTGCGATTTCTATGATATCCAGCATGAGGGGCAGGTTAACGGCGCCACCGCGCCACGCTCGCCCGGTTCGGCATTAAAACCTTTCGTTTACGGCATGGCGCTCGACAAAGGATTAGTTTCTCCAAACATGGTTATAGAAGACGTTCCGGCCTATTACTCCGGGTACACCCCCGAAAACTACGACCGCCAGTATCGTGGGGCCGTTTCGGTTGCTGACGCGCTTCGCAATTCGCTTAACGTTCCGGCTGTTCATATCTGCGCCAAGGTCGGCCAGAAAAATTTCTTCGCCCTTTTAAAAAAAGGCGGCCTGTCCACGCTTACGCGCAAGGACTCCGATTATGGTTTGCCGTTGATTTTGGGGTCTTGCGAAATCGAATTGCTTGACCTGACCACCCTTTATAGCTGTCTGGCGCGCGGCGGGGTGTACAAAAAATACCATTACTTATTGGATGAATCATCGGTGGACAGCGTGCGTTTGTTTTCTCCGGCGGCAGCCTACATTCTTGCTGAAATCATGAGCGAATTGGAACGGCCGGATTTTCCGTCAAGCTGGGAGTTCTCGCCGAATATCCCCAAGGCCGCCTGGAAAACCGGGACATCATATGGCCGTAAAGACGCCTGGTCAATCGGTTTCAATCCGACATTCACGGTTGGAGTCTGGGCGGGAAATTTTAACGGCGAACCCTCGCCCGATTTGGTCGGCGCCGAGGCCGCCGCGCCCATTTTATTTGAAATATTCCGCTTGATTGATACAGGCTCGGCACGGCGATGGTTTGCGGAACCGATAACGGTCGACACGAGAAAAGTCTGCGCGGTAAGCGGTATGCCTCCCGGTCCGCACTGCGCCGCCACTGTCGATGAGCTCTATATTCCCGGAGTATCTCCGGTCACAACCTGTACGATTCATAAAGAAATTTTAATCGATTCGTTAAGCGGTTATCGACTTTGCCGCTATTGCTCATCCGGAAAGCATGTCAAACATGTCGTTTATGAGGATTGGCCGCCTAAAATCGCCACTTGGTTAGTGAAATCGGGTCACGCAATAGCTCCGATTCCGGAGCATAATCCGGATTGTACTGGCACTTACGCGGGGGACCGGCCGGTTATAAATTCTCCTACGGAGGATGTCACTTATATCATCCGCGGGCATATTCCTTTGGCCGACCAAGGGATAACCCTGGAGGCGTCCGTCGCCGCCGGTTCCAAGAAAATATATTGGTTTATCGACGGTGAGTTGTATGCCGAGGCGGCCCCCGGCCAAAAGGTATTCTACGTGCCGGTTCCTGGTTCTCACAAGCTTGTTTGTACCGATGATGAGGGGCGATCCAGTTCACTGATTTTTACGGTCAGTTCCGGCGGATAATCGGTCGAACAATTCCTGTTAAAAAAGGCAATTCGGCCTTCCATAGGTAAAGATATCCCAAACTGGGATATTGAAGGGAGTGTGATATAATTGGGTATGCGTGGAAGTCTGCGGACTATGGAATATGAGAGGTTTTTAAAAGCCTTTCGTAAGGCGCGTGAAGATAAGGGATTAACACAGGAAGAAGTGGCCAAGATATTAAAACGGCCGCAATCCTACGTATCGAAGTGTGAATCTGGTGAACGCCGTGTAGATGTAATTGAGTTAGCCGAGTTTGCCAAGGTATATGGCAAACCACTTAATTATTTCGTTCATAATCGTGCTTAAAACAGAATGAAAAGTTAGATTTATATGCAAACTGCAAAAAAGCAATTAGAAATAAATTATAAACCGTATTTTCGATATAACGATTTTTCGTTATATCACGCTAACTGTATGGAGTTCATGGAATCGCTGCCTGAAAACTCCATTGATATGATTTTTGCTGATCCCCCTTATAACTTATCTAATGGCGGTTTCACCTGTTATGCGGGAAAACGAGTAAGTGTTAATAAAGGCAAATGGGATATAAGCAAAGGAATTGAGGAAGATTTTAGATTTCATTTTAATTGGATTACTGCTTGTAAAAGAATATTAAAGCCGAACGGTTCTATTTGGATTAGTGGTACATACCATTCAATCTATGCCTGCGGATATGCGCTACAGTTGGCCGGTTATAAGATTCTAAATGATATTTCATGGTTTAAACCGAATGCAGCACCCAATTTATCAGGAAGATATTTTACAGCCAGCCATGAAACATTGATATGGGCTAGAAAAGATCCTAAAGGAAAACACACTTTTAATTATAAGGACATGAAAAACGGAAGTTGGCCTGGCGATCCTATCAAAAAACCAAACAAGCAAATGAGAAGCCTTTGGGGAATTGAAGACAATGAAAATGCAATATGGGAAATTAATACACCGCCAGCTAAAGAAAAACGATTTGGTAAGCACCCCACCCAAAAACCGTTACTATTGTTAGAGAGGATAATACTGGCATCTACCAAGGAATATGATTTGGTTTACGACCCTTTCACAGGTAGTTCTACAACGGGATTGGCCGCTTTTAAATATAAAAGGAGATTTATTGGTACTGATACTGAAGCCGAATATCTCCAATTATCAGAGCGAAGATTTAAAGAATATTTAGCAAGTACTATAGATTTTAGCATAAGTCGTAAATTAATCGTTACAGCCCGGAGACGAAATAGTGAAAAATAACGATCCTTTAAGATCAACGTCTTCAGGTTCTACCTTGGAAGGAACAGTAAAATCAATTTTTTCTGGAAAAGGGTTTGAGGTATTATCCTACTCGGAATGGAACAAAGACCCTAACAAATATGGGCAAGAGCTGTTACTAACCAATGTGCCTTATACTAGCATATATGAGGAAAAAGCCAGAACTGAATTCTTGCTAATTTCTTCAAAGAAAAACCTTCGCATTAGAATTGAATGTAAATGGCAACAAGTATCAGGATCTGTAGACGAAAAATTTCCTTATTTGTATTTAAATATAATTGAGGCAATTCCGGAAGATCATATGATAGTAATAATTGAGGGGGATGGGTTTAAACCTGGTGCAATTAGATGGTTTAAAAAAGTCATTGCGGAAAAGAAATATGCCGGTGAAATTAGCCTTAAAAAAAATATCGAAGTTATGAACCTAAAAGAATTTATGACTTGGGCAAATAACGTTTTTCGTCATTGACGTTTTTAAATTCTCCTCTTTCCTTTCCCTTATACATATAGTATAATTTCGGCGATGAGTCGATTTTAATGTATTTTTGAAATAGGTATCTTATCAAAGGAGTTTCCTATGGCAGAGATGGCCCCCCAGAAAAAGAAATCGCTTGA
>JAAYTW010000312.1 GCA_012517955.1 Candidatus Zixiibacteriota bacterium
AAATCAAATCGGGACGCTGACGGAAACGCTTGAGGCTATCTCTATGGCTAATCGGGCGGGCTATACGTCGGTTGTATCGCATCGTTCCGGCGAAACCGAAGACACGACTATCGCCGATGTGGTTGTCGGAACGGGAGTTGGTCAGATAAAGACCGGTTCGGCCAGCCGCACCGACAGAATCGCGAAATATAATCAGTTATTGCGTATCGAGGAGGACTTGGGAGGTCAGGCGCAGTTTTTGGGCACCGACGCGTTTTATAGCGTATAGATAAAATCGTAGGAACACCATTGATAGGTTCCACGTAGGGGCAAGGCATGCCTTGCCCTAAAGCGATTCAATATAATTCGGAGGGGATGTTCATGGCGGAATTTCCTAAGGTATCGCAGGATTTTAATCGCCGGATAAACAAAAAGAGCTCATCGGTCAGACTGAAAAAATTTATTATACTTACTTTTATCGTTGGTATCGGCGTTTTATTTATGCAGGGGGATTACGGTCTTTTAAAAATATACCGCCTCAAAATGAAAATAAGGGCCGCCGAAAAGGAAGTAACCCAACTTAAGGTAAAAGCTGTCGATTTAAAGTGGGAAACCGATAAGCTAAAAGCAGATTCGCAGTATATACAGCTTTACGCATCGGAAATATACGGATACGCCAGGCCGGAAGGCCAAATCATCAAATTCGTATCGGCGGACAGCGCCAGGTAGATGTCGCAAATCGCGTTCAGAGGCTATGTAATCCGTGGTTTTTCGCACGGCGAAACTTCCCGGATAATCACCATATTCACCGCCGAACGCGGAAAAGTAAAGTGCCTAGCCAAGGGTTTGAAAAAAGGCTCTTCGCGTAAAGGCGGCCCGATTCAACTGTTTTCGCTTATATCGGGAACTTTCTATCTAAAGGAACAGGCCGAACTGGGAACTCTCGGCACATACGAGACTGTCAATGATTATTCGCAGATTGCCTCGGATATTTACAAGTTCGGTTTCGTGTCGGCATATTGCGAGATAATCGATAAGAGCCTTCAGCCAGGACAGCCCCAGCCGGAGCTATTCGATTTTACCGGGCGGTTTTTCGCGCTGTCGATGAAAGCCAAAAGTGAATCGATTAAGACACTATTCTGGGCGGCCTTTCTGAAAATCCTACAGATGATGGGGTACGACCCCGAACTAGATTCCTGCGTCAGCTGCCAGAAACCGAATCCAACTCACGCCGCTTATTATTCGCCCGAACTGGGAGGGATAATCTGTTCCAAAGATATTCCCAAAGGGCAAGTTCCTGCCAAAATATCAGCCGCAGCGCTGGGAGCATTGCGACAATTCGCTTCCTTGCCTCTGGAAGAAGCGGCCAAAAGCCAGTACAACAGCAGTATCTATAAGGAAATCGAGCGCTTCATCTTTTCGTTCGCCGACTATCATATGGGGTTGCGCCCCAGCTTGAAATCATTTAAATTCCTCTCCCAGTTATAAAGAGAAATTTGACCAGCGGAGGAAATGTGGCTAAGAAAAATATCGTTACTGACCCATTGATGGATAAACTGGTGTCGCTCTGCAAACGGCGCGGTTTCGTATTCCAATCATCTGAAATATACGGCGGCTTAGGTTCCTGCTGGGATTACGGCCCGCTGGGAGTCGAACTGAAAAACAATATAAAGCGATTTTGGTGGGAAACGATGACCCATCGCCGAGATGACATTGAGGGGATTGACGCGGCGATACTAATGGCGCCTCAGGTCTGGCAAGCCTCCGGACATGTGGATGGTTTCACCGACCCTTTGGTAGACTGCAAAAAGTGCCATCACCGGTTCAGGGCCGACCAGATTGAAGGCAAGGTTTGTCCCGATTGCGGCGGCGAATTGACCGAACCGCGTAATTTCAACCTGATGTTCAAGACATTTATGGGGCCGGTTGAAGAGGACGCGGCGGTAATATACCTTCGACCGGAAACCGCCCAGGGAATTTATGTGAATTTCCTTAACGTGCAGGGGCCATCCAGGCAGAAAATACCGTTTGGAATCGCCCAGATCGGCAAGGCGTTCCGCAACGAAATCACGCCGGGGAATTTTATATTCCGCACCCGCGAATTCGAACAGATGGAGATGCAGTTTTTCGTCAAGCCCGAAGACGACAAAAAATGGTTCGACTATTGGAGACAGCAGCGCTGGCAATGGTATTTGGAACTGGGAATCCGGCCGGAGAAATTAAGGTGGCATCAGCACGGCAAAGACGAGCTGGCGCATTACGCCAAGGACGCTTACGATATCGAATACGAGTTTTCTTTTGGCTGGAAAGAAATCGAAGGTATTCATAACCGTTCAGATTTCGATTTGAGCAGGCATACGCAAGCCTCGGGGAAAGATTTATCTTATTACGATGAAGAAACCAAATCGCGATTTATCCCATATATTATTGAGACCTCGGCGGGGGCAGATAGGACTACGTTAGTATGTCTGGCTGATTCTTACCGCGAGGAGGAAGTGAAAGGGGAGACCCGGGTATCGCTGGCGTTGTCGCCGAAAATCGCGCCTATCAAAGCGGCTATATTCCCGCTGGTAAACCGCGATGGCATGCCGGAGGTGGCCGATAAAATTTACCATGACCTCAAGAAGCATTTCAAGGTGTTTTACGACGACGCCGGGGCGGTGGGGCGGCGGTATCGCCGGATGGATGAGGCGGGCACGCCTTATTGTATCACTGTGGATGGGCAGACCTTGACCGACGAGACGGTGACTATAAGGGAGCGCGACAGCATGCAGCAGACCCGCCACAAGATAGCTGAGCTGGTGGATATCGTGGGGGCGAGGCTGAAGTAGAGATTTTTTCTCAATTGCGATATCTTTTTATGGCGGTTTGTGTTAGGCGGGCCGCCATTTTTATTATTCGGTTGAATTTTGTGGGAGGGGGTTCTATAATAAAACGAAGGCGATAATAAACTCCGTGCCCGGCAGATGTCCACATCTGGCGGAATTAAAAGATGTTTATGAAATGAATAATAACCATGGCCGTAAGAACTAAGCTAAACTTCACTGGGCCCGCCCTAATCTTTGTAACTACTTCTACAAGGAATTTTATGCCCGTATTTTCAGAGCCGAGATTGGCCGAT
>JAAYTW010000313.1 GCA_012517955.1 Candidatus Zixiibacteriota bacterium
CATCCCGCCGGCGGCGCCTTCCAATGTGCGCGGTACTCCGGGCGTAACCCTTGGTTCAGTAGACCTTCAATGGATCGCCCCCGACGACCCTCTCAATTTGGGACAAGCCAGCAATTATATAATCAAGTATTCGCTGGAACCGATTGTCGAGGGGAACTGGGATGAAGCGGAGGTTGTTTTAACCCCGCCATTACCTCTGCCGGGAGGGCTTGTCCAAAATTTTAATGTTGGGGGGCTAAGCGAGGGGCAAGTCTATTACTTTGCCCTTAAAGCTGTGGATGCTTTCGGTAATATATCCGAAATCTCCAACTGCGATTCCAGCTTCGCCTGCGGGATTATGGCCCCCGTCCCGCTATCCACATCTGTTGACACCTTCGCAGGAACCGCAACGTGCAACGCGGAAATCGTTAAATCGTATATGCCTGTTTATTACGAATTCTCACTTGATACTCTGGCGCAATTTTCCAATCCGCGATTTAACATCGATTTTACCGCTGATTCAACGGCCAGCGCCGCTTTCGACCAGTTAACAACGGGTAAAACATATTATTGGAGATGCCGAAGCAAATCATCTACATCTTCCGATTCAAGCGCCTGGTCGTCATACGTTCAGTTCCGAATTTCATCTTCTGGCGAGAACGCCGTTTTAAGCGTTTCCGATTGTCTGTATCCTCGAGAGGGAAATATTGTCAGCACGACACAGCCGACATTCACTATCAGGCAAGTATCGGGCTTAAGCGAAATTTTCATAGAAATCGACGATGATTCGCAATTCGGTTCGGCAATTCAATCGGGACCAATATCGATGCCTTCGACGGGGGACCTGAACTGGAAACTTCCAATACAATTAGAATCAAAGGTTGACTATTACTGGCGCGCCAGCGCTGATAATACAACCTGGACCGACCCTATCAGTTTCAGCGTCTTACCGAAAATCCACGTTTATCCCAATCCATTTAACGCGGCAAACGGCGATAATGGGCTGGTTTTCACCAATCTTCCCCAAAATTCGGATATAACAATCTCAACAATATCCGGTACAAACGTCAAACATGCGGATAATGTCGGCCCCAATGATTGGGTATGGGATACTAAAAACAATAGCGGTAATGATGTTGCTCCGGGAGTATATTTATATTTTGTGTAATACAATGATGGTTCTGCGAGCGGTAAAGTGGTTATTACCAGATAAATAGCCACATACTTCGGATTCGCGCGGGACCGCAAATCGGCCCTATTTTTTTGCCTTTTTCTTACTTAAAAAACCCTGTCGGTTACTTGTCCGATAATCCCGCTCTCAATATGTCATCCAGCACATCCTTTATTGCCCGGCGCTCCCAATATGCTTTTTTCTTCAAGCTGGCCAAGTACTCTTCACGGACAATAAAACTTGCTCTTATCCATCCCGGTTGAAGGCCTGCGCGAACGGTTTCTTTATTAATTAGTGGCATATCGGGCGGCAAAGATTGCCCGCGTGGTACGACGGCTCGCTTCCTCTCAGTTTCGGCCTTTTCCTTTTTTTGATAAGGAATGATATCGGAATCTCGGCCGGTTTTAATCCAAAAGAAAGGTTCTTTGGTTGAGTTTGGGTCATCTTTCATCATGCTTCTCCGTAGTATACATACTCAAATGTTCGATTCGCATCAGCCAATGCGATAGCAATTTGTAGTATACATTCCACCACCAGTCAAGCTTAAAAATAAGTGAATTTCCATAACACCGATTATCTATGTATACATTCAATGTTTAATATGGCCGTCTTAATTATGCTAAAAACACATTTGTATACAATGTATACATACCAATGCATTAAAAAACCTGATGATTATAATAATAATGTTGTTATCGATTTTCCGTAAGGACGATTTCGTCAATTATGCCGACTATTATTGACCTTAATGGAGCGGTTGTGTTGTCAACCACCTGCCTGGCCGAATTACCTTCATCGATAACCAGCACATATTCGCCGACTCCCGCGCCCACCGAATCGATGGCGATAAGATAACCATCCGATGGTATACCAGGCGGCGCGACTTTATCGACAATCAGCAGCTTTTTTCCATCGTAAAACGGATGTTGAATCGTAGAATATATTGTTCCAGCAACCTTGCCCACTATCATATCAAGACTCGCTTAAATCCACGCCGTCGACAATGCCGATAACCGAATGGTCAACCGGTACGAATGTCACCGGCAAAGCCATCGCTGCCTCGCGGCCGCCTTCATAGTAAATCAGCTCGCCGGGGCCGGCCATTGCGGTGGCATCGGCGGCGATAATCGGTTTGCCTTTGGGTTGTCGGTTCTTGTCAAGTGGTTGGACTATCAGATACTTTATCCCCTCAAGACCGGTATAGAATTCGCAGGCGACAACTGTCCCAATTACTTTGCCGAGCAGCATTTATTCGTCTTCTCCGAAAAAGCGGCTGGCTTTATCGATTTGTTTTCCTATCAATGGATCGATTCGCGGTATTATAATCTTGTTAATCAGCTTTTCTTTTTCCTTAATTCGCGAGGTGCCGATATCGATAGCGGCCTCGACATCTTCGAC
>JAAYTW010000314.1 GCA_012517955.1 Candidatus Zixiibacteriota bacterium
GACCGGGCGCAGGTGCCATTTTTGACGTGGAATTACCAATTCTAACATGAACAGGGTAATCGTAAAAACTATTTTATTCTTTTGTTGTCTCGCTCAATTTGCCGGGGCGCAAAATTCGATTAACCAACTGATGACGCCTCGCTTGTCACAATACAACCGTCCCGCGGGCGATGACGAATTTAATATTCCGCTGGCCGGCGGTTCGGGTAGAAAAGGGGCGAAATCGCGGGCCAAGGCGGCTTTGTTCTCGTTAATCCTTCCGGGTGCGGGGCAATACTATATCAATGGCGGTACATTGAAGGCCAAAACGTTTTTCGGAATAGAAAGCGGACTCTGGCTTTCATATTACGGCTTTCATCAGTATAGCATTTACAAATCCGACGCTTCCAAGGGCTGGGCCGTTTTAAAAGCCGGAGCAAATCCCGACAATAAAGACGCCAATTACTGGGTGAAAATGACTTATTACGACAATCGGGATGTTAATGAGGCGGATGGCTATGGCTACAATCAGATGATTATGGTCATCGAAAGGGACCCCGATTTGCTGTTTCCGGAAACCGCCGATTATTATTGGAATTGGGAAAGTCGGGCCGACCGCGATAAATATCGCAGTCTGCGCAATCAAAGCAAAACCGCCGATAAAAGGGCCGATCTGGTTCTTGGCGGCATTGTGATGAACCATGTATTTTCCGCAATCGACGCGTTCATGGCTGCGGGAAAATTCAATCGCCGCCTGGAGTTTTCGGGATTAAATTTGTATTATTCTTTCAGGCCCAGTTTGACCGATCCCACTTTTAAATTCGGGATTGTTAAATCATTTGATTGATGTTCATCTTGTCACCGATATTTTATGTCAGCATAGCTATTTTAATTATAGCTGGATGTTCCTTCGGACCAAGCGTAAATTATTCCGATATTCAAGTCATTTCGAAATTGGAGCTTATCAAATTTATCGGTCCGGATATCGGTTCGGAGCGTCCCCTGTCATCCCCTCGAGATATCGCTATTAACCAAAAAGGCGAATTATTTATAGCCGATTATGGCAACGACCGAATCGTGAAACTCGATAGCAATTTTATTTTCGTGACCGAATCAGGCGGATTCGGCGATATCGGAAATTCGCTCAACGGTCCCTTATCATTAGCTTTAGATAACGCCTCCAACCTGTATATTGTTGATTCAGGCAATTCGCGGATAGTCAGACTTGACAGTCGTCTCAATTTTGTCGCATCTCAATATTCGTTTTTAAAAGAAACGAAATATCTATTTGATAGGCCGCTTTGTGTCGCCATATCATCTCGGGGGGATATTTATATTGGAGATGACGGCCGGGGTTCCTGTTACAAGCTTGATCCCTTTTTTAATTATATATTTGATTTTGCGACTCGCAATTCGCCGGCCGGGGTGGGCCGTCCGACAGCAATAGGAGTCGGCAGCGGCAATCAGATATATGTGGCCGATTCGGAAAACGGGGTCGTTTCGGTTTTCGATGATTTCGGTATCCTGATTCGCAAGATTACCGATGGGAATCTTATCCATCCTAACGCCTTGCGTATCGATATAAAAGGCCGATTGTGGGTTGCAGACAGCGCCGCGCGTAAATTGGTCTGTTTCAATTCGTCGGGTAAGCTGTTATATATATGGCCGGAGAATGAAACGGCGCTTATAGTTTCGCCCGCCGGTTTTTGTTTTACCCCTGATGGGCTTATCTATTTGTTAGATTCCGCCGCCAATCGGCTCCTGATTCTTAAACCGATTTACGGGAATTAATTTTATGTGCCGGGCTTTGTTCCTGGTGACAATCTTCATCGCCATGTGTTATGGCGAATCAGCTATTGATATCACCCTGCTCGGAACAGGCACAATCGGTCCATATCAGCTTGGACAAAAAAACCTTTTGGTTGATTCGGAAAAGGTAACCTATCATGGTAAACAATTGACAAATCAAATAGACTATGAAATAAATTACAACGAAGGATATTTGGTTTTCGCCTATCCTATACCTATCAATGATACCATCAGGGTTAGCTTTTCTGTCGTACCATTGACTTTAAAAACAGAGTACATTTTGATTCGGCCTTTAGCCGCGGATATCAACGATACTTCGACACTGCCGCCGCAAATAAATAATCCCGTAATTCCGTATTCAGAGTTGAGTCTATTGGGAAGCCAACGTGTTATTGTTAATGTAGGCAACAGCGGCGAGCCGTCTCTCAAGCAAAGTCTCGATTTAAATATCAGCGGCCAATTGGCGCCACAGGTTAGCGTTAAAGGAAGCATCTCCGATAGAAATTTCAATAATGTATCGGGTAGCACAAGTACGCTTGATGAACTCGATAAAATTCTATTGCATCTGGATGCCCCCGATGTCAAGGCCGATTTTGGCGACCTCGAACTTGTGGGACTGGAGAATTCGTTACTTGACTTTAGGCGAAAATTGACAGGTATCGATATTCAGGCTAAAAAATCCGATTATTCCGGGGAAGCCGAATTCGCCTTCTCGCCGGGCCGGCAGATTGAGACGTTTTTTTTCGGCATCGACGGCCGTCAAGGTCCATATTTCATAAATACAACGAATTCAGCGCCGTCGAATAATCAAACCTCAAATCGTTTTCTGGCGGGCACTGAGGAAATCTATCTTGATGGTAGAAAATTATCTAGGGGGAACGAAAATGATTATACAATCGATTATTATCAGGGTTATATTGAATTTACGCCGAAAAATATCATAAGCTCACGAAATCGAATAACTGTCAAAATACAAGCCGCCGCTGATAATTATCGTCGAACATTTCTCCATGGAAAAGCATTCGCCGAAAAAGGAATTATAATCGGGGCTCAATATATTCGTGAAAGCGATGACAAATCGCGTCCCCGCGTTTTCGATATCGGACAACCGCAATTGGATTTACTAAGCCGGGTCGGCGCCAATGCCGATTCTGCCTTCTTAAGCGGCGCGTCTTATATCGGTTTTGGAAAAGGCGACTACAATCTGCTGATTGATTCTCTCGGCGATACTGTTTATATCTATGTGGGGCCGGATTCCGGTTCCTATAAAGTAAGCTTCAGCTACATCGGGTCGGGGAAAGGTTCCTACCAGTATGCCGGTTCCGGAAAATATATTTATACGGGGAAAGGAAACGGCGGGTATGTTCCTTTAATCTATTACCCTTTGCCGAATCGTAGCGAATATGGTTCAGTTATTATCCGCCGTGATGGCCCGTTGTTTGTCGATGCTGAATTAGCCTATTCCAAGGTTGACCGGAATATTATATCATCGATAGACGGACTGAAAACAGGTGTAGGATTTTACGGTCAATCCGGTTGGCGAATCAAAGATAAATCGGGCCTGGGAAAAACCTGGAATGGCGATATTATTGAATTAAAATTCCGTTCGCTTGATTCAAAATTCGATTGCCCGGGGTCTATCAATCCGGTGGAATTCTCCCGCCAATATAATCTCCCTGAATTATACTCCACCCCATCCGGCAAACTTATAGAGATTGGATCTTCGGCACGAACCGACGATGGCGACTACTATAATGTCGGCGGCGGTCATATCTCATGGGACAGCCTGGCGGCCGACCGCGGTTATGGCAAATTCGGCGCTGCCGTCATTAACCATTTGTTCTTTACGACAGATATCGATATCGCTCGTTCGGAAAATGGGCTTAATAAAAACAGTGGTTGGTGGAATAAATATGAGGGCGGCGTTAAAATTATCAACAGCAGATTACGACCCGCAGTCACGGCTCGACATGAACTTAAAACAAATATAGATACATCGCTTGCCGGTTTTAGAATAAATGAACTGGAAACTGAAATCGACTGGAGCATCGCTGATGCGCTCAAAACAACAGGGAACGTAATTATCCGTAATCAGGATTATGGCGATCCCAACAAAACATTTTGGCGGAAACAATACCAACAGACGCAGTTGGAATACCGTCTAAATTATA
>JAAYTW010000315.1 GCA_012517955.1 Candidatus Zixiibacteriota bacterium
ATTCCCGATTTATAACACATTATTGTGATTGTTGAATTTATTGTAAGATATTAACTTATAAGCGAATATAGCCTTTTCAAGGCTCTTTATTCGTCCAGCTTTCAAAATGACTTAACTTAAACGATAAACCTTGAAAAACTCGATTAACCTATTGTTAGTTAAAAACATGCCTAATCGAAACCGGGTATGATTTACCAACGTCCTATTTTCGATATGAACAATTTTGCATTTTTATAATAAAAAAGGCACCGCCCACTCGGCGATGCCTTCAAAATGAATTTTGATGGGAATAGCTTAACGAAGCATTATCATCTTATTGGTCTGCGAAAACCCTTCGGTCACCATCCTGTAGAAATACACCCCGGATGGCACCGCCATTCCATTGTTGTTAGTGCCATCCCAGCGAACAGAATAGGTGCCCGCATCCTTGTATTCCGATATAAGCGTCTTTACTTTCTGGCCCAAGACATTGAACACTTCAATACTGACGTTGCCGCCCTTAGGGAGAGCAAATTCGATATTGGTTTCCGGGTTGAATGGGTTCGGATAGTTCTGATTTAAGGCAATAGCCGATGGCAGAACCGGAGTATTATCATCAATACCGATAGACCCGTAACGGAAGTACCCTCCCTTAATTTTCGGTCTGAAAGTGATGTCAACATTAGCCATTTCGACTTTTCCGTTAATAGGATCGGTACAAGTATCAACAAAAACAAATTGCGGTACGGCGCTGGGAGTTGCCACGAAACGCAGGTCAAGCCCCCATAATCTTATTCCATTCGTAAACAAAGGAGGATTATCTTCACCGCCTAAATCGGCCCAACATACCTGCCTTAATAATCTTTGCTCGATTAAAAGCGTATCCCAACAGTCATCCCATCCCGTAAATGGAGCTCTCCAAACGCTGCGACCCGGAAAAACTTGGCCATCAGGAGAAGTCCAGGTAATCGGTAAATTTAGAAACATTATCGAATCATCGGTTACAAAATAAACATGTACATAACGCGTTGTGTAATTGACTGTGTCCCATGGAGCATAAGTAGTATCAATAATGATACTGTCCGGCGAGCCGGGATCCTGGGCGAATGCAGGAAGAGCCATCAATAGCATGATCCCTATCGCCAGAAACGTTAATTTTTTCATTGTGGACTCCTTCTTGTTTAAATTTAAATTCCTATCTTCCAACATCCTCTCCCCCTTACCTAACCATTATGGGCCAGGAATCGTTGCATTTATTTTGAAGCATAATTATAAAATCCCTTAAAACTTGTCAAGCTATTTTTGTTGCGATTTCCAAAAACCGCAATAATTTATGTCTTATCCTCACCAAATGGCTATTTATTACCATAAAATTGCCGCGACGGAATCCCATTTTAATCTTGAAATTTACTCCAAAATAATTTATAAATATTTACGTTATGTTAAAATGTGATTACAGATATCATGATCAAACTTATCAATACCGAGGCTAAGATGAATAAAATCGAAAAAATAATACTTATTATCCTCTTTGGTTCGATTTGGGGAGCCGCCGAGCTTTTCGGGGGCGATTTGTTCAGGGCTTGGCAAATCCCCAATAAATCATCACTGCTGTTTGCAATCGCTCTCATTATAATGTATTCGAGTAAAAGCCTGGTCAATATTAATGGTTCGACCGTTATCATGGCGTTGATTGCCGGAGCTTTTAAAACCGTCTCCGATAATTTTTATGGTTGTCAGGTGGCCGCTATAACAATCGATGCCGTTATCTTCGAGTTCTTCTATTTTGCCCTAAAAACCAAGCTCTACCGGAATTTCTTAACTCGCCTGATTACGGCTCCCTTATTGACATACATCGCGTTTGCTTTCTTTGCGTTTTTTGCTACCTATATCCTGCGTCAGGAAAACTGGTATGCCGGCGGTTTAACAGGCATTGGCGAATACCTGATTTCCGGAGCGCTATATGCGGCGGTTTACTCTCTGGCGGCCATCCAGATTGGCTTTTACCTGGGCGCCGCGTTCAAACCGCTCAGAGAAAAACTGACCAATCAATCCGCAGTTTTTTCATTTAGATTAACTGCCGCCGCAATCGCTTTGTTAATTTGGATTGTCGGCCTTCAGTCATAAAGGTTATTATAATCGAGGCTATAGATGGATAAAAAAAGAATAAAAGTTGTCTCATCGAATTGCACTGGCTGCCGCCTCTGCTTGCAAATATGCGCCATTCACCATTTCAATGAAATCAACCCTAAAAAAGCGGCCCTCCGTATTGAAGCGCTTTTCCCTCAGCCCGGCGCTTACAAACCGCGCGTCTGTATCCAATGCCGTAAATGCGAAGAAGTCTGCCCCGAAAAGGCGATTTACCAACGCGAAGACGGCGCCATGATTGTAATCAAAGAAAAATGTACAAACTGCGGCGAATGTATTAAAGTATGCCGCCCGCAGGTAATATTCCAACATCGCGATTTGGATTATGTAATTATCTGCGATAACTGCTTCAAATGCACCGAGCTCTGCAATACCGGTGCAATCAGCGTATATACTAAACCGGCAAAGGAGTCAGTATGAACGGCAATGGTCTGGCCGGCACTACGTTAAGAATCAATCTGGCGACCGGCGAAATAAAACGTCAACGCACCGATGTCGAATTCATGCGCCAATGGTTCGGCGGCCGCGGCGCCATCGCCAAAATCATATATGATGAAGTCCCCCGAGATGCCGACCCGCTTGGCCCGGAAAATGTATTCATCATGTCGGCCGGTGTCATGAGCGGTTGTTTCATTCCGGCAGGCTCAAAAGTATCGTTCGGCTCGGTCTCCCCGCTATCCAACGGCCATGGCGATTCCAATATGGGCGGCCATCTCGGCCCAACCCTGAAATTCGCCGGTTATGATATAGTAATTTTCAAAGGCATATCCCCAAAACCGGTCTACCTCTATATTGACGACGATATCGTGGAGCTTCGCGACGCCTCAAAATACTGGGGCATCGGTTCTCTCGAATGCGAAAAAATGTTAAAACATGACCTCGGCGAGGATTTCGAAATCGCAACTATTGGTCCCGCCGGCGAAAACCTGATTCGCTTCTCATGTATCACTCACGATTTCGGCCGCCAGGCCGGACGCTGCGGCCAAGGCGCGGTGATGGGCTCCAAAAAACTAAAAGCTATCGCGGTTCGCGGAACCGGGTCGATTAAAGTTCACGACTTGAAAAAGCTCACCGAACAGGTATCGGCGATTATCCAACGAACCAAGGTCCATCCTAATATGGCGCCCTGGCAAAAATATGGCACCGCTTTCTTTATCGATTGGTCGAATGAGAATGGCGTTTTCCCGACCAGAAATTTCCAAACGACCTATTTCGAAAATACATCGGGAATCAACGGCGATAAGTTGGTAGAAAAGTGCCTGATTACTCACAAAGCTTGTTTCGGCTGTTGGATGAATTGCGGCAAATATACAAAAGCGATACTTCCCGGCAAACAGCCTGTCTACCTCGAGGGCCCCGAATATGAAACCGGCGCCCTATGTGGTTCAAATCTCGGCATGACCGATATCAATCAGGTTGCTTATATGAACTGGTTGCTTGATAATCAAGGTATGGATACCATGTCGGGCGGCGGCGTTATCGCTTTCGGAATGGAATGTTTCCAGCGCGGGCTAATCACCAAAGACCAGCTCGAAGGGCATACGCTTAATTGGGGTTCTGTGGAAGATGCTGAACATTTCGTAGATATGATGGTTCATCGACGCGGTATCGGCGCCTGGTTTGCCGAAGGTACCAAGCGGGCCGCCGAAAAAATCGGCCAGGGCTCGGAAAAATTCGCCATGCAGGTGAAAGGTCAGGAAATGTC
>JAAYTW010000316.1 GCA_012517955.1 Candidatus Zixiibacteriota bacterium
AAAAATTCTGCTCTTGTTATTTGAAATCCATTTCGATTCCAAGGGACAGGTGGATCGATGCCCGCCTTGTGCCATACACATATTGAATGCTATAGCTCGGGCTGGGGAAATACGGCCTGCCCCATGTTCCGGTTAAGGAACCGAGCCCCAAGATATAATCAACAGCTTAGACCGGAGTCCAGCGGCGCATACGCAAACAGGGCTTTATACTTGTATAAACGACAGCGCTCCAGACGACGTCGGGCGGATTCGTTGTAGTGAATTTTCAACTATTCCAGCCGGGGTGGTATACTATCGGTATCTTTGAATTTATGATTTTTCTTTAAAAAGCACTATCATTTTATATGTTTTATATATCGTTAAGCGTTATATCAATATGCTCGCCACGTATTTGCTTATTTTGTTTGTAACTTTATATTAAATTTATCGTTCATGAATCGGCCCAAAATAACGCTTGCAATAGCTTATCGGTATTGGTATAATTTAATGGTTTGAACTATTTATTTAAGGCTTCTTTTCGCTCTTTTTGATTGGAATTATGAAAAAATCGATTGTCGGCGAACTGGTAGGTAAACGAGGCATCGTCTATGCCCCGATTAACCGTGCTGGAGTTTTGCTTATATTTTCGCGGTTGCTTGATGAATTCGAAATGTTGGTTGAGGAGACCGCCGAAGACTGTAGTTACATTATCGCCCGACGCCGAGTTGATACGGGTCAGCCCGGCTCAAACCGTTGGGAACGGGTGAGAATCGCTTTGGCTTACGAAAGCCTCGAAATGCAGCCCGCAAATAAAACCGATACTGATTTTGACGGAACTGCCGATTTATTAATATGTTGGCAGCATAATTGGCCGGAATGCCCGCTGGAAACATTCGAGCTGCGTTCGATTTTTGCAGATGTGACGGCATCTTTGAATGAGCCCGCCAACCAAACAATTTCCCTAAATGGGATTATCCCTGAGGATTCAGGACAATTGCTTAAAGATAGGGTGACGACCCAAAAAAGATTTGAAAAAGCGGTTTCGGAATTAGATGAAAAAATCAAGAAATTGTACCCCGGAAGTAATTAGGGCTTGATTTTTAAAATAAAACGGTTAATTTAAAAACAGCATACTGCGGAAATTTTGTAATGTCTTCAAAAATTATGCAGTTTGCAAAAGATCAAAATCAATAGGGGAGAAACAAAAATGGCAAGGACTATTGTTTTTGGGCTGTTAGTACTAGCCCTGGCGGGGGGGGTATGCTTTGCCCAGGATCCGTTTCAACCGGATTCAATCGTTTTCGGTAACCTTGACGGAAGCCTAATGCTGGCTTCGTTAAATTCTGACTTGGTTATCCCGGTATGGGTAAAAACCGACGACAGCGTCGCTTTTATCCATTGCCCCCTGGCTACGGAAAATGAATATATCGTTTCCCGCAATGGAGGGGTTTTATATGCGCCACTCAACGCGTGGGATGATTGCTCGTTTATCGATCCTGATATAAATTATCCCTCTGCGGGTCTCACCAGCCAATCGATATTGGGGTGGTCGGATTTATATGGACAACCCAACCCCGTTTTATTGACCGATTATATGTGGGTTAAAGTTGCCGAGTTTAGGATACATACGACATCTGACCCAAGTGTCCTTGGAGATACAACCGAATTACTACCTGGTGCTAATCCCCGAAACGGTGGCTTGATTTTCTCGGATGCCACAGGTACTTTAAATTGGGCGCCTATAGCCCAATACGCGAAAATCTATTTTCCCCCAAACGATCCCCCTGAATTTACCAGCCCAGCCGCCGGAACATATGAGGCCAATCGTGGCTTTGCGGTTTCTTACACTGTCGATTGCACCGATTCGAACAATGACCCTTTAGTATTGACCGTAGATTTTTCCGACCCCAGCTATACCTGGCAGCAACTCGTCAATGTTCCCGGTCACATTCGCTACAAATTTAACTGGGTAATACCCAACGATGCCGATAGCCTTTACAATTTAAGATTTACGGTAAATGATGGGCAAGGAGGCGTCGTCAACCTTGATTTGGTTATAAGCGTAACCGATGTCGGCTTAGTTATCAGTTCAACCAGTGCCATTCCCGGCGCCAGCATTCAAATTCCGGTGTCGCTTAATAATTCGGGCTACACTTCAAAGGTCGGCGCTTTTGAAATCCTTATCAGTTGGGATTCCCAGATAATGACCTTATCGAGCGTAACCCGTACCGGTCGTCTGGGCAGCTGGGAGTATTTCCATGTCAACATGAATGATGCCGGCCCCGGCACGGCTCGCGTTGTCGGTGTCGCCGACATGGTTAATGGTCCGGTCGCACCGCCGCTGCAGCCCGGAACCGGCCCGATTTTTAATTTGAATTACGCGGTTTCATCAAATGAAAGATGGATTGGAACCCGAACCCCGATTCAATTCCTCACCCAGGATCTTACGGATAATACTTTAGCCGATTCTTCCGGCTATGTATTGGTATATCCTGCTTTGACCGATGGCGGCGTATCGATTCTTGGACCCGGTCAGGTTTTATTGGGTGATATCAATCTTAACGGCATCGCCTATGAAACCGCCGATTTCGTCCTATTTGTCAACCATTTGGTTAACCCGGCGGCTTTCCCGTTCACTTCAGTTCAAGTTCAGGCAACCGATATTAATACAGATGGCTTAACGTTGACAGTGGCCGATTTGGTATATCTGCTGAATATTATTAACGGCAATATACTTCCGCCGCTTAAACCGGAGACTAATCCATCATCCTTGGAGATTATGGTCGCCGAAAATAATGGAATCATTGAAGTTGGCGCCAACGCTGATGTCGAACTGGCAGCCGTTCTGATGAAAATCAATCATACCGGTCTGGCTCTTGCGCAGCCACAAGCGCTATGCGGATTACAAACCGCCTACCATGACGATGGCCGGACAATGACTATCCTAATGTATGACCCTGAATGCCGGGGATTGTCGAACGGACAAAATCGGTTATTCAATGTGGCGATAGTGTCCGGCAATATCGACATCGGTTCAATTACTGTGGGAGAAATTCAGGCCGCCGATCCCCAAGGCCGCCCTATAAATGGCGAGGTGCGGATGCCTCAGGCGTATGACTTGATTGGCAATTATCCAAATCCATTTAACTCGTCCACGAGAATCAGTTTCGCCATAGCCAATAAAGCTTTTGTCGACCTGGATGTTTTCGATGTAACCGGGCGGATTGTCAGGCGGCTTGCCCAAGCGGAATTCCCGGCCGGCAAACACGAATTGATTTGGAACGGACAGGACGATTTTGGTCAAAATGTTGCGTCGGGGATTTATTTCTATAGAATAAAAGTCGATAATTATATTGAGGTTAATAAAACAACTTTAATTAAGTAGGGTGAAATATGAAAAAAGGGCTGCTTCCTGCCTTGATTTTGGTAGCGGCCCTGGTGATGGCTGAGGGGGTAATCGGCCAGGACCCGGGAGCGATAGACTCATTAGTATTTGGCAATCCTGATGGGACACCAATTTTGGTCAATTTGGATGTTGACGTATCGGTGCCAATCTGGATTAAGTGCGATGAAAATGTCGCTTTTGTTAATTTATCATTGGCCACGCAAAATGAGTATGTTTCGGCGCGTTTGGGCGGCGTTCCAATCGGACCGCTTATGGACTGGGATTTGCAATTTCAAGCGCCGGCCAACAATTGGCCGTCTCCCGGATTAACCTCCCAAACCTTTCTCGGTATCGCCGATTTTGCTTTACCGGTTCCTAACTATATAAATACTAATGGCCAATGGGTTCTTATAGGCGCCTTCAAAATTCATACCACATCTAATCCAAGCGCCCTTGGTCATGACAGCTATTTATCGCCCGGCGAGGACCCAACGCAGGGGTTGACCGTTATTTTTGATGAGTTCTGGAATCCGATTGTGCCCCGGATGCGCTTTTCCGTCTTGCGTTTCCTGAGCACGGCCAATCCTCCTCAGATAATTTCGCCTGTAGACAACGCTCAATATACAATTAACGGACCGTTCCCGTTTTCGATTCCATTCATAGCGACCGATCCGGATACCGACTATATCTCGCTGAATGTTGATTTTCCATATCCGTTTACGCTTACCCCAATCCAGTCGGTTCCCGGTTACGCCAACTATAATTTCACCTGGGTGCCCCCACTTAATTTGAGAACCGATTTTACCGCCAATTTTATTGCTGTCGATGCTGATCATGCGACTGATGTTAACACCATCAGATGTCAGGTTCGGCCGATGTCTTTGGTCGTGAGTACTGATTCAACATTTCCCGGTTATCCGGCGACTCTGGAGGTCGCCTTTAATGGCCTCGGCGATAACGCAACCGTAGCTGGTTTTAATATACTTTTCGTATTCGACCCATTATCTCTTTCTGTCGATAGCGTTGAATTCCTTGATAGCATAGTCCGTTGGGAATATAAAAATGTTACAAGAAATCCTATCGGCGATGGCTCTTTAAGGATGATTGGTATAGCGAACCTTCACAACCAGGGGGCCCCGTTGCTGAAATCGGGTAATCACAAAATCGCTCGAGTTAAATTTTATGTTTCCAATGACCCTGGATTTGTGGGTATGTTTTTGCCAATTACAATGCCCGATACCAATTTGTCATCGAATGTGGTTTCCGATTCTACCGGATATCTTGTTTTCCATCCGGCTATAATGCCCGGCGGCATTAAGGTTCTATCGCCAGACAGCTATCTCTTGGGAGATGTCAACCTAAATGGCGACCCATTTGAAATTGGCGATGTTGTTGTGCTGTCGGAATTCCTCTCGGATCCTATAAGTAATCCCTTAAACCCAATTCAACTGGCCGCGGCGGATTGCAACCAAGACGGTATTCGTGCCTCAATCGCCGATTTAATCTATATGCTTGGCGTATTGAATGGCATTATCCCGTATCCCCGAGCGTTGCCCGATTTGGGTCCCGCAGAGATCGAAATTGTTAATGATGGTGTTATTTCTCATATACATTTTAAATCCAATATCCCAATCGGTGGCGCCCTTATCAAGTTGAATTATGGAGACGCGCAAATTGATAAAATCACCGCCCCCGCCGGTTTTGTTTTGAAAAGCAGCAATCGTGATGGGACTACCACGATACTCGTTTACAGCGAAAACGCCCAATCAAACCTGGCCGGGCAAACGATTGATATTAAAATGGCATCCGGTACTTCGGCGAGTATCGGGATACAATATCAGGAAATCTCCGATATATATGGCCGATTGATGAAATAATCCAAAGATTTAATTTAAAGCGAGACACAATGGACCGCCGACGAAAGAGAATGTCGGCGGTCTTTTTTCGGACCTGTAAAAACACCTGGTCGACGGCTTTCTTGTGCGCAAAGCAGCGGAATGTTCTCATCGATTGCCGCCAAGAAGGCAAAGCAGCTTTATCTAACCGTATTATAAAAAAATCGATTAAATATGGCATTGGTTAATAGCAAAAAAGGGCGTCCCACGGGCGCCCTTTTTTAAGTTGGCGGATAGGCTGTTCAGCGGGTTTTTACCGGCCCTCCCGGACCATAGATATCTTCGAATGTAAGTCCGGTATTTATTCCTTGGAATATCTTCAATTCGGGAGGATTTTCGAGGTCTTTTACCCTTTCTTCGGAATATCCGAGCTCGCGAAAATTAAGCAATCCTTTTGACGGCGTATGACATACGGTACAGGCAAATCCTTTCTGGCTGATGCCGTGATTTAAGGCTATTGTCCCCATCTGTCTCATCCAATGGGGTTCGATTTTGCCCGGGTAAGTATTATCAAGCGGGTAGTCGGCGTTCCAGCCTTCGAGAATACCGAAATATTTCATGAAATCATCCATCATGTAAACCTTGAACGGGAATTGGTACATCCGCTTGACAATCGGATGCGCCAATGCAACATCAACCGATTTACGTGAATCTCCCGTTTCGAAATAGGTCTTATAATCGAACGGCAGAATCATCGCGCCAAACGGCCCTTGATTGTTCATGTCTTCGTACATCTGGGCGTTAAACAGATGGAATGGCTGTATTTTGGAATTGCCCAA
>JAAYTW010000317.1 GCA_012517955.1 Candidatus Zixiibacteriota bacterium
CGGGTATATTATTGGTCATTACGGGATTTATACTTTTGGCGACTCATTATGTCAAAAAAGGCAGCCATAATATCAATTTGGGAAATGGTTTCATAATCGGCCTGGCTCAGGCTTTGGCACTATTCCCAGGCCTATCGCGTTCTGGAATGACCATATCCTCAGGGTTATTTTTAAATGTCAATCCAGCCGAAGCAGCCGAGTTTTCGTTTTTGCTTTCGTTACCATCGGTTTTTGGGGCGGTATTGTTGAAGTCGGTGACTTTGCTGAAAAACGGTTTGGACTCTACTGAAATGGACCATTACGTGATAGGGACTCTTGTTGCATTTATAGTGGGCTATGCCTCGATTGCTTGGCTGATTCGATTAGTCAAACAGGGAAGATTCTTTTATTTTGGGATTTATTGCGTAGTGGTCGGAGCCATGGCCGCGATATTTCTATGAATAATAAATACCTTATAATCCGGTTCAGTTCGCTTGGGGATGTCGTTCTGACGTTACCCGTTATCGAATCCATTCGTCAATATGATACCCGGGCTCAAATCGATTTTCTTACCAAAGCAAACTATGAGCCTCTGGTGAAACTCTTTCCCGGTATCGCCAATGTCTACGCGTTCGATAAAAGCCACCCGATATCGTTAAAAAAACTCAGGAAAGTCGGCTATGGCACGGTAATCGACCTTCAAAAAAACCCTCGTAGCGTTATTTATACCGCTAGGATTAATCCCTCTAAAATCTCAAGCTATCCCAAACGTAGATTACAACGCGAATTTTTGATAAGAAATTTCAAAATCAAGCCCGATGTCGGCCATACAGTTGATGCCTATTTGAAGGCATTAACTCGCCTTAAAATACCCGTTTATGATAGAATGCCCAAACTGGTAATCGATAAAAACTTAATCGAGCGGGGAATGAGCTATCTAAAAGACGTTAAACTGGTTAACCGCGTTATAGGTTTATGTCCCGGCTCAAAACATCCGGAAAAACGATGGTCGGGATATGCCGAACTGGCCAACCTGATTTTGCAAAATACCAATTTTACCGTGCTCATAATATCTGATGCTACCGACGATTTCTTGCCCAATCTCGGTATCTTATCGCCCAGAATAATCGCTTGCCGCGGAATACCTCTTGATATTTTAACTGGAGTGATATCAAATTGCGATATTGTCGTTGCCAATGATTCGGGCTTGATGCATCTGGCCGTGGCCTTGGGAATACCGACAATCGCTATATTCGGCCCCACCCACCCAAGTCTCGGTTTCGCTCCTTTGGGTTCCCGTGACCGAATAGTCTGCGATCATGTTGCCTGTTCCCCTTGCAGTCTTCATGGCGAAAAGAAATGCCGGATGCCTGAAAAATATTGCTTTAAAGATATTTCGCCTAAAAGGTTATTTGCGGAAATAATGGGACTGATAGATGAAACAAGTGGAAGCAAGATATTACGAAAAACTCCCCAATAACCGAGTAAGGTGCCTTCTTTGTCCGGCACGATGTGCTATCAGCCCGGGGCGTCTGGGGTTATGCAGAGTCCGAAGAAATATAGATGGCATTCTGGTCGCTGAAGCTTATGGTCAGTTGGTGACTTTGGCTCTTGACCCAATCGAAAAGAAGCCGCTTTACCATTTTATGCCGGGAAAGCCGATTTTATCTACCGGAGCGAATGGCTGCAATTTCAGATGTCCATTTTGCCAAAATTGGACTATTTCTCAATCTAAAGCCGATACCGTATACTATTCGCCGGAAGACTTGGCCGAAATCTCCGCGCGTGGCGGTTCAGTCGGGATAGCGTTTACTTATACCGAACCATTAGTATGGTTTGAATATGTGCTCGATTGCGCCCGATTACTGAAAAAAATGGGAAAAGCAGTTGTGTTGGTCAGCAACGGTTATATCAATGAGGAACCGGCTAGAGAGATTTTTCCTTTCGTCGATGCGGCCAATATTGATTTAAAATCATCGTCGGCCGATTTTTATAAAAAGATTTGTATGGGTAACCTCGATGATGTTCTTCGGACTATCCGATTGGCAAGGGAATATCAAATAAAAGTTGAATTGACTAATTTACTTATCCCCGGAAAAAATGACAGCGAAAAAGACTTGACCGATATCGTTGATTTGGTGGCCGCAATCGACCCGCTTATTCCTTTTCACATTTCGAGATATTTTCCAAATTATGAATATTCCTACCCGCCCACTCCGATTTCGATATTGGATAGGGCGGTCGCGATAGCGCGACAGAAACTTGCTTATGTCTATCCCGGCAATTATATTAGGGAATCGGATACGCGTTGCCCGAAATGCGGCCTTATCCTTGTAAAACGTCAAGGATATTCGATAGAGTTGCCGTATGGGCGGGTGACCGTTTGTCCTGGATGTAATCGCGAAGTTGATGTAATCTGGTGAATTTAAAAACGAGGTTGTTATGTCCACAATTGCTGTTTCGCGTCGCGGTCAAGCTATGCCGCCGTCGCCAATAAGAAAACTGATTCCATATGCCGATGAGGCCAAAAGAAAGGGAATTAAAGTATATCATCTTAATATCGGTCAGCCTGATATAGAAACACCGCCGCAATTTTGGCAAGCCGTAAAAGACTATTCTAACAAAGTGCTGGCCTATGGTAATTCGCAAGGGATGGCTGACTACCTGGCTAGATTGTCTAGATATTATAAGAGAATCGGCCTTGATATCAATCAAGATGATATTATCGTTACCACGGGGGGGTCAGAGGCGATCATTTTCGCCATGACTATTATCAGCGATCCCGGCGATGAAATCATTATTTTCGAGCCTTTTTACACAAATTATAATGGTTTCGCCATTCAAGCCGGAGTTAACCTTGTTCCCATAACGACAACGGCCGAAACCGGATTCCATATACCCGACGATTCAGAGATTGAGAAAGCGATTACTCCAAAAACACGCGGTATTATGTATTGCAACCCCAACAATCCGACGGGAACCGTGTTCACTGAATCGGAGATTGCCCGCCTGAAAAATATCTGCCTCAAACATGACCTCTATCTGTTGGCCGACGAGGTCTATCGTGAGTATATTTATGAGGGTAAACATATCAGTTTGATGTCATTTACCGACATTGCCGATAGGGCCATCATGCTAGATTCGATTAGTAAACGTTTTTCGGCCTGCGGCGCCAGAATCGGTAATCTCGTTACCAAAAATAAAGATTTATACAAAGCGGCGCTACATATGGGCCAGGCCAGACTATGCGCCCCGACTCTGGAACAGATAGGCGCAAGCGCCCTATACGAATTGACGGATGAGTACTATAAGACGACCATGCACGAATATCAGCGGCGGCGCGATGTTGTTTACGATGCTCTGCAAAAAATCAAGGGCGTGGTTTGCCTTAAACCAAATGGGGCTTTCTATGTCATGGCCAAATTGCCCATTGACGATGCTGAAAAATTCGCTAAATTCATGCTCACGGATTTTAATTATCAAGGGAAGACTGTAATGGTTGCTCCCGGCCCCGGGTTTTATGCTTCCCCAGGCCTTGGCGCCGATGAATGTCGTATCGCTTATGTGTTAAAAATCGATGATCTCAAAGAAGCCATGGCTATCCTCAAGATGGGAATAGATGCCTATAACTCAAGATAAACAAATAACCTGATGTTGAACTCGAGCGGGAATTTAATGCTGTATTGTTCGGCCGATGGGGGAGTGATTAAATTAGGCCAGCGCAATTAATATGCTTATGGAAACGGTTTTTCTCCGTTTTTTGGGGTCGCCCCGCTAAGTATATGTAAAGTCGCCGATTGCGGGTTGTGCCGGCATAATTTCGACTATTCGCTTTTTCTTTTTATTTTAATTGCCGATACATTTAGTATGGATATTGGAACAACCAAGAAAAAGCGGGAATTTATCGGAGTTACCTTTAAGTGTTGCCGAGTATACTCGCGAATATATATGAATCATAAGAAAACGGCCTTTGTTGGTTTTTGTCCACGATGCGGCGCCAAGTTGGAGGTGTTCATTTCGCCTCGGGGCTCAAAATCAAGGTTTTTCGAGGCTGGATGACGAATTTTGTTGATTTTGGCAATTAAACCTTCATAAATTTATACCAGGCGCTTGTTCCGGCGGAACCGGAAGGATTGCCTGATTGTATTTATTTACAAAAGGGAATGAATAAGGGCTTGGAAGAGTAACCGGAAATGCATGAAAGATTGTACATGGTCCCACTTGATGAGGGCTCGCGGCAATATGCCGATTGGCTTCTAAATGAGCTATGCCATAAATTCACGCTGAAACCTCAGACCGGTATCGTGGCGCGATTGCCCGAAGAAGCGTATAATGCCCAGCTTAATCAGTATTATGCAACTTCGATTTTAAGTAAGTTGGAGATGCTTAAGGGGTCGGATTACGAAATGATACTGGCTATTACTGAGGAGGACCTTTATATACCAAGCGAGAACTTTGTTTGGGGGCAGGCTAATTCCGCCAGCCGTACGGCCATTATCAGCATTCACCGTATTAAACCGGAGTTCTATGGTCTTCCCGAAGATGAAGAATTGGTGAAAAGTCGTATTCTTAACGTCGCCTCCCATGAAGTTGGGCACATGTTGGGTCTAAAAAACTGCAAACAGCCCGATTGTCAAATGAATATCGCTAAAAATATCAGCGAACTTGATAATCGTTCGGATAACTTCTGCACCGAGTGTATCCTTAATTTAACTTTGCCGACAAAAGTTAAAATTTAATCCGCCTTTTCAGATTAGCCATTTGATACATTTGATTTTGTTTTTTGCTTGCGGAGATACTTCGCTTAAATTATATAGCATTTTCGGGAAGGAACCGTTTACATGAAATATCTTGGCGTCGATATAGGTTCTATTTCAATTTGCCTGGCATCAATCGATTACGACAAACGAATATTATCGACCGATTATTATCGCCACGCGGGGGCTCCCGAAAAACGATTAAAAGAAATATTGGCCCGGATAGATTTTCAAAAATATAGAGGTATCGCTTTTACAGGCACAGGCGGCAAACATATCGCCGAATTATTGGGTTGTCCATATGTAAACGAAATCAGCGCCACCGCTTCCGGTTTGGCATACTATCTTCCTGATTGTCGTTGCGCGCTCGAAATGGGCGGGCAAGGGTCGAAATATTACCTATTGAAAGACGGCGCCCTGGTGGATTTTTCCACCAGCGGCTTATGCGCCGCCGGAACCGGGTCATTTTTAGACCAGCAGGCGGCCCGTTTGAATGTGGCTATCGAAAATGAATTCGGTGAGTTGGCTTTAAAATCAACCAATCCTCCTCATATCGCGGGACGATGTTCCGTATTTGCCAAATCGGATATGATCCACCATCAGCAAATCGGTACGCCGGATTATGATATTATCGCCGGCTTATGCTATGCCGTAACCCGAAATTTCAAAAGCACGATTTTGCGCAAGAAAACATTGCCGAAACCGGTCGCATTCATCGGCGGTGTGGCCCTTAATAAAGGGGTCGTGAAGGCGTTCGAGGAGGAGCTCGATCTCAGGGATGGTGGATTGTATGTCCCCGACAACAACCTATTTTTCGCCGCGTTGGGGGCCGCGCTTGCCGCTATTTTGGAATATAATACAATAAAAAAACCCGATATCGAGCTAAATAAACTTGATAATATTCGCCACGCGCGCAACGTTGAGCCTGTCCTTAAGTATGCCAATGAGAATATGAAACATTACGAAACCACATCTTCACGGCCCCGTATAACTTCTCAATTCGGTTACCTCGGAGTCGATATCGGATCTTTATCCACAAACGTGGTCGTGATTGATCCCGCCGGCAACGTGATGGCGAGGCGTTATTTGATGACCGAAGGCCGACCTATTAAAGCTGTTCAAAAAGGGCTGCGCGAGGTTGCCGCCGAGCTTGCAGGACGTGTGAAAATTATCGGCGCCGGCACCACCGGCTCGGGCCGTTATTTGATTGGCGATATCATCGGCGCAGATATAGTCCGCAATGAAATTACCGCCCAAGCAAAGGCGGCTATATTCTTTGACCCTAACGTTGATACCATCTTCGAAATCGGCGGTCAGGATTCAAAATACATCAGCATCCGGGATGGAATCGTGGTCGATTTTGAAATGAACAAAGCCTGCGCCGCCGGAACCGGTTCTTTCTTGCAAGAACAAGCTGAGAAGCTCGATATTTGTATCGAAGACCAATTTGGGAAAATGGCGCTTGATTCGCGCGCCCCGGTTAGTTGCGGCGAGCGATGCACCGTTTTTATTGAATCCGATATTGTCAGTCATCAACAGCAAGGCGCGCCGCGAGAGGATCTTGTCGCCGGCTTGGCTTATTCGATTGTCCATAATTATTTAAATAAAGTCGTCAGCAAACGGCGCATCGGCGAAAATATATTTTTCCAGGGAGGAGTCGCCTGGAACAAGGGCGTTGTGGCTGCTTTCGAATCGGTAATAGGTAAGCCGATTACCGTGCCGCCTCATCATGATGTTACCGGCGCAATCGGCGCGGCACTTTTGGCAAAAGAATCGGTACGCGGCGAATCGAAATTTAAGGGGTTCGGTGTTTCCGAAATCGAATTTAAACAAGAAAGCTTCATTTGCCATGATTGCGCCAATGTCTGTACCATTCGAAAAATAACCGGCGATGATGGCCGCGAGCTATTCTATGGTTCTCGTTGTGAAAAATACGATGCGGAAAAAAGCTCCAATATTGAAACCGAAAACCCAGTTTCCTGGCGCAATCAGCTGATGTTTTCATATGGCCACGCAAATAAAAATACATCCCGCGGCACAATCGGCATCCCAAGACTTTTAAGTACCTGGTCATTTTGGCCGCTTTGGAGCGTCTTTTTCAATGAACTTGGTTTCAGGGTGATTTCATCAGCGCCGACTAATTCAACGATTATCCGCCAGGGTGCCGAAATAGTGGGGTCGGAGACATGTTTCCCCGTCAAAGTCGCTCATGGCCATTTGTTGAATTTATTATCTCGCGGCGTTGATTATATTTTTCTACCCTCGATGATTAATATGCCGTCCCACCCCAAGGAAGAAACCAACAGCTACTTCTGTCCCTATGTGCAATCGATGCCATTCCTGGCCAAAGCCGTGATGGGGGATGTACCGGAATACGCAAAAGTAATTTCGCCGAGCATCTATTTCGGTTATGGTGATAGACTGTCGATGCGCTTGATGGCAGAATTAGGAATGTCTTTAGGGGCGTCGAAAGGCGAATCGATAAAGGCATTCCGCAAGGCCCAATCAGTTTTGGCTGATTTCAATCAACGAATAATTGAAAAAGGACGAGAACTTTTAAGTCGAGACGATAAGATTAAACTGATACTGGTTGGTCGGCCATACAATACGTGCGACCCTGGTTTAAATCTTGACCTCGCTAAAAAAATAGCTGGTCTCGGCGCGATTTGTATTCCGCCCGATATGGTTCCGGTCGATACGATTCCTATCAATGAAACCTACTGGCATTTCGGCAAAACGATTTTACGAATTGCTGATTTTGTAAATAAACATGATGATGTATATCCTATATATATCTCCAACTTCGGCTGCGGCCCCGATTCATTTATCGGCTATGATTTCAGCTCCATGTTAAAAGATAAACCATACTTACAACTTGAACTTGACGAACATTCCGCTGATGCCGGTTTAATCACCCGCATTGAGGCTTTCCTTGATAGCATCCGTTCGAGAAAACCGCCTATACCAAAGCCGATTGCCGCAAAACAGATTGTTATATCAAACGGCTATAAGCGAAAATTGTATATACCTAATATGTCCGACCAAGCATACCTGTTCGAATCCGCGCTCAAGTATTGCGGGCTTGATGCGGAAGTCATGCCCGAATCCAACGATAAAACGCTTCAGATAGGTCGCAAGTTCACCTCCGGCAAAGAGTGTTACCCGGCGGTTTTAACAACCGGCGATTTAATAAGCCTCGTCCAGCGGCCTGATTTCGACACGGCCAGGTCAGCTTTCTTTATGCCGTCGGCGGGAGGTCCTTGTCGATTTGGGCAGTACCATCGTCTTCATCGTAAGTTGCTCGATGATTTGGGCTTTATCGATGTTCCGATTTATTCGCCTCATTCGGGCGATTCCTATAATAATTTCCCCGGCACCCTAAAAGGATTTCGCAAGTTGGCTTGGCGGGGATTTGTATTCGGCGATTACTTATATAAAATTTACCTGTCGGCGCGCGCCAAATCCGGCGATTTATCAAAAGCGGAACTAATTTTCAAAGAAGGTTTTAAAGCTGGTTGCGATGATATTTTAACGGGAGGGAACCGCCTGAAACAAATTCTTTCGGATTACGGCAATGCCCTGGCAAATCTGGATAACGGCCGCCGGCCAAAAGCGAAAATCGGGCTAGTGGGGGAAATCTATATACGCAACAATCGGTTCTCCAATAATCAGCTTGTGGCCAAACTCGAAAAGTACGGCGCCGAGGTATATATCGCCACATTTTCGGAATGGATTGCTTATACCACTTACATGTACAAATATCATAGCCGCTTACGACGCCAGTACGGCGAATTGGTGAAAGCGTATATAAAAGATATCATTCAATCGCGCGAGGAACATGGCATCGTTTCGGCGACTGGCAATCTGCTTGATGGCAATTCAGAAAAGCCGGTTGACCGAATCATCGAATACGCCTTGCCTTACTTAAGCAATTCAGTCGGCGGAGAAGCGATTCTTTCTATAGGAAAAGCAATTGACTATGTAAAATCGGGCTGTAGCGGAATCGTTAATTGCATGCCATTTACATGCATGCCCGGCAACATAACTCAGGCATTGTCGCTAAAAGTCAGCGCCGATTTGGGCGGTGTGCCTTGGCTTAATATCGCCTATGAGGGGCCCGGTAATCCCATTGAAGATTTAAAAATCGAAGCATTTGTCGACCAGGCCGCCAACTGGCAAAAGAGGAATCGGGATTTGTCGACAGCTCTATAATAAGGGCGCCGTTTTTAAGTTGTATCTTGCGTTCGCATTTTGCTTGATTAGTCGATATTTATGAGATATAAATAGGCAAAAGGATTGCCTATGCCAGCGAATCTTCCGCCGCAATACTACGAGTTGGAAAGACAGTTCAATAAAGAAACCGATATCAGGGAGAAGTTGCGTTTGGCAAAAGAGCTTCTCGCCATAATGCCGAAGCATAAAGGCACCGATAAATTACAGGCCGAGATGAAAGCTAAAATATCAAAGCTTACCGAACAAATCGAATCAGGAGCCAAAAAACACGGAACTCATCATGTTGACCCATTTACTCATGTCGAGAAAGAGGGAGCCGCCCAAATAATTATGATTGGTCCCCCCAATTCCGGAAAATCAAGCATTTTGGCATCTTGCACCCACGCCCAACCAATGATAGCCGATTATCCTTACACGACTCACGAACCGCTGGCCGGTATGATGATGTACGAAACCGTACCTCTTCAGCTGATAGACACGCCCCCTATCTCAGACCAGCAGTTTCCGCCGTTCCTGCCGAACCTCATTCGCCAGGCCGATATCATAGCTTTAATCGCCGATTTAACCAATAAATCAAACGCAATCGATTTAAATTTGATTATTTCGCGGCTAAAAGAAAAAAATATTGAGCTCGTCGCCGATATTCCTCAAGGAGAATCCGACCATCGTTTTCTGTATAAAAAAACGATTATTGTCGCCAATAAATCGGATGAATCAAGCGGCGATGAGGAACTGCGTTCATTAAAGCGGCAATTCGCCGGTTTCGTAATTGTGCCGGTTTCAGTTTATGATGATCAATCCCTTTATGAATTTCGTAAAGCGATTTTCGTCGCTCTAAATGTGATAAGAATTTACACTAAAAAAATCGGCCATGAGCCCGAATATCGCGACCCGATTATCCTTAGGCCGGGAAGTACTGTCGCCGATGCCGCTTTGGTGCTTCACAAAGACTTTGCCTATAAACTTCAATATGCTAAAATCTGGGGCAAAGGTAAATTTGAAGGGCAACGGGTTAAAAATAATTATATCCTGGCTGATGAGGATATTATAGAGTTTCATATTTAAAAATATGGTCGATAAAATATAAGTTGAACCAATTATTGTAAGATAGTCTTTTCTCTTGATTTGCGATATCATGCAATTTAATTGAGGGAATAAAACTGAGGGTAAGGGCGTATCCATTTGAGCAGGGAAGAACAGGTTTCAAGGAAAGATAGCGAACAACTTGCCGACGAGGAGTTGATTGTGAATTTGGTCGGTGGCGATAAATATGCCCTCGATGAATTGATGCGACGCTACAGGCGCAAGGCCTTGAGTTTCGCCTATCGATATCTTAATGATTATGATGATGCGGAAGACGCTGCTCAAGATAGTTTTGTTAAAGTATATTATTTTGCCTCCCGGTTCGATAACCGCACCAGTTTCTCGAGCTGGTACTATACGATACTGATAAACTGCTGCCGCGATAAACTACGGCAAAAAAAACGTTTCGGTCTGTTTTCGAAAAGATATGAACAAACAATCATGAATTCGCCGCAAAACGGTCCTGACAATTCAATCGATGAAAGAACACGTCTTTTACCAAACGCTCTGGCCAGGTTATCCGCGGGAAAACGCGAAATACTCGCGTTGCGATTAAGCCAGCAGTTAAGCTATGAGGAAATCAGTAAAACGCTTGGTATTAGTGTCGGCACCGTGATGTCGAGATTGTTCAGGGCCAAAAAAGAATTGGAGAAAATCTTGAAAGATATGGGGGCGATAGATTGATGAATTGTAAGGAATTTGAAAGATTGCTATGGGATGGCCCGGGCGAGTTGACCGCCTCAATGAATGAACATCTAAAAATCTGCTCTAAATGCCGAGATTCCTATGCCCGTTACCGTCAGATGTTTATTTTGGCGGAACAGAGCGAGGTTGACCGTTCTGAGGCGTTTTGGCGGGATTTTAATGCCGCTGTCTGGAAGAAAATCGATAAAAGTGAATCCCCCAAAACGGTTTCCCAAACCCGATTGTGGCAAAGACCTGCCACGAATATCCGGCGATTATCTATATCGGCCGGTTTGGCGATTGTCACTGTTACGATATTGATTATCCTGGTCACCGATCTTGCTCGAAAGGCGCCTATCCCTGCGCCGACGACAGTAGATAATTATCGCACCTTCGATATCACCCTACAATCGCCGCCGCCGAAATCCCAGGAATTCGCGGAAGAACAAAAAACCGTCAATGGCGATACTAATCGCGAACCGACTTTGCTTAAAGGCAAACTCGACAAGAAACAGGTTGCTTTTGATAATACTTCCGCTGTTAACTCGATAAATAATAACGAACCTCGCGCTGATTCATCGGCCGCGCTGGGCTCTCTCGGCAACGCAAATGAAAGCAGTCTGGTTGGCGACGGAAGAAAAGTCAATCCGGTACCTCCAATCGTGTCGAACGATACGCTGCCTGTTATGGAAACAGCTGCGCTTTCAAAAAAAGTTGGTGAAGAAACCAGCCCATTATCGACGATACCGCAGATTACAACTGATACTAACAATATAATTAATTTCCAGCATTTTTCTATCCTGGCTGAACCGCGAACTGACAAAAAAGGGGATAGCGGTTCGGTATCTATCGATGCCGTGTTTCTCACCGATGACGGGCTTAAAGATAAACAGATTTCGGTGGCGCAATCCATTTCGGCCGATGAAGTGGTCATGAATAAGCCATCGAGAATAAGCCTCTCGGGTTTGGCGACACGCCAAACATCATTTGCCAAGCCGCAAGTGATAAGTCTGAGCAAAATGCCGCGCCCAAAACATCTGTCGACACCGCAATACCCATCGATAGCCTATTCGCTTGGCAAAGAAGGCGAAGTATGGGTGAAAGCTTTTGTAAATACTTCCGGTAAAGTCGAGCAAGCTGAGATTTATCAAAGCACGGATTCCGATTATGGGTTTGAGGAAGAAGCCCTTAAGGCCGCCTATAAAAATGAATTTGAACCATTGGAAATCGATGGCCGGAAAACGCCGGTATGGGTTATTTACCGAGTCAGGTTTATCAAAGAAAAATAATCGGCCGAATATACATAACCGCAAGTTTTGGGATAAATTTCTTGACAGCCCGCAAATTTAGGGTATATTAATGTGCTTTTGAATTGTCGGACAAACCTGGCGGTTTAAAGGCATGAAAACTTGATAAATTTGGGGCTGTAGTTCAGTTGGGAGAACGTTTGACTGGCAGTCAAAAGGTCAGGGGTTCGACTCCCCTCAGCTCCATTTTTTATTAGTGCAAATCTAAATGAATATAGCTTATTTGATTATTGGATTATCTTGCATTTGGTGCTTTTCCGAAATCGTTCTGGCAATCGTTAAGCAATCGCGGGTAAAATCCAACCGCGATATTGATAAGTCCTCATTTAGAATTCTCTGGTTCGTTATCGTGGTCTCGGTCACCACGGGCGTTTTATTGGGTTTACGTAAAAGCGGTTTTATCGGTGGCTTGGGCCCCTGGATTTCAATTGTCGGAATTGTATTTATAATTATCGGGATGGTTATCCGCTGGATTGCCGTTTTTACTCTGAAAAAGTATTTTACGGTGGATATCGCGGTACAGAAAGGACAGCATATTTGCACGGATGGAATTTATAAGTATATCCGCCACCCCGGTTATTTGGGGAGTATTCTTTCGTTTATCGGCCTTGGGCTCTCGTTCTCAAATTGGATAAGCGTGATGGTAATTATTTTTCCGATTGGTATCGCGTTCTACTATAGAATTAACGTGGAGGAAAAGGCTTTGAGCGATGCCTTTAAATCGGAGTATGACTCTTATCGAGCCAGATCCAAGATGCTGATTCCGTTTATTTTTTAGTATCGAGATAAAACGAAAAGGCAACCCATCCAGGGTTGCCTTTTATTGTTTTTTCATGGACGGTAATCATTCCGTCCAGTACGTTGGATTTGTTTTATAATGTCGGAAGTTCTTCGACATAGTGGAACTTAAGGACATTCATAACCGGGCCGTCGATGCATTCGCTGTTCAAGTCCTCGTTGAGATAGCCGCGCACTTCGATATATGTGCCGTATTTCAATTCATCATCAAGAAGATATTGCGGGAAGTCAAGTTCGACGTTGGTTTTATCGTCGGTAACCAGATATGAGCACTGGCCGCCGTCGGCGATTTCAAGCAAGCCAATCAAAGTCGTCTGCCGATTTTCCTCTTCGGCATTTATTATCTCATAGTATGTTTCGATTTGAATATACGGTATCTTTAAACAATCGGCTATTTCATCTTCCAGAATGTAGCCATCCACATGGAAGTAGGCGCCTTCCCATAATTCCGGCTCTTTGTCGAAAAGGGTTGCGAAATCCAATCCGGAAGTCGAATGTATATACCAACATCCGCCGTTTTCTTCCGTCTTGTGCATACTGCCAACGAATTCAACCCGTTTACCGATACCAATATCAACGGCATCAGTACCTGGATTCGGGCGATCCATCGGTGTCGCTACTGTGGGTTGTTCCACGCTGACCAAGGTAGGCGCTGTGGCCGTCTTCTTATCCGAACAGCCGACAATAAATATGGCGACTGCCAAGATTCCGATTAAGGCGATTCTTTTAGCTGACATAATTCCCCTCCTACGATTGTTGTTGATTAGGTTAACGGTTCCAATTAATTGTCTTTTTTGGATAAAGCTTCTCAACTTCCTCCTCCTTTCCTGTCCGGCCTTTGATAATGCAAGTAATATGCCAATGACGCTAAATCGCCGATTCTGACTCTAACTCCTTATAAATCAACGCAATCGCAATTCGGCCTAAGATGACCTGATATGGTGATTGCTGTTCAAACGGCGCTCAGTAGCCAGTTTATGAGCACCGAAATCTGAATAAATGGGCGTGGGAAAACCTATTTATACCGCGTGATAGGATAATAATTTTATTATTGATTACTTGCCGATTATTGACAATCGCCGGCAACTGGCGCTGGACCGCCCTTAAGATATACCACCAAATAGGTTAAATCGGCGGGGCGAATCCGGCAATCACCGTTGGTGTCGCCTGCCCAATAGGGGAGAGGCGCGGCGCCCAACCCCTTTAAATAATTTGCCAAATAAGTAACATCCGCGGCGGTTATTTCTCCGGAGCCATTGATATCCCCGGCCAGAAAAGGCGCGAGGATGATATCTTTGTAAACAGGTCCTGTACCGCCGACTACGATATCGTTAATTGTTTTGGGCGCATACCTATCTGAAATAATCTGAATAGAATAAGTGCCCGGCTGAACAATGATTCGGTATCTTCCATATAGACTATCCGAATAGCGAGGGTCAACATCCGTTGAGTAATGTTCCAATAGGCGATATTCGGCCTTAATCGGCGTTAGGCTATCCGGCGCGAATATTCTACCGGTAATCTGCGGCCCTTGCGCCCTCTGTAACAAATAGAAACACCCTTCGAGA
>JAAYTW010000318.1 GCA_012517955.1 Candidatus Zixiibacteriota bacterium
GCGTTACCCGCTTCAGTATATTTTGGGCGAGGTCGATTTTTTCAATATCAAATTGAAAGTCGATGAACGCGCATTGATACCGCGTCCGGAAACCGAAATACTGGTGGGTGAAGCCATAAAAGCATCCGAGAAATTCCCTTCTCCGAAGATTCTTGATATCGGGACCGGTTCTGGAAATATAGCTATTACTCTGGCCGCTAATATACAAAAAGCCCTGATTAGGGCGGTTGATATTTCGGCAAAGGCGATTGAATTGGCCCGAGAAAATGCGATTTTGAACGGGGTGAACGACAGAATCGAATTTAACGAAAGTGATTGTCTCGATTCCGCCTGTTATCAAAAATTGGGGATATTTGATATCGTGGTCAGTAACCCACCCTATGTCGATGAGCGGGAATTCAATAAACTGCAGCCTGAAATCAGATTGTATGAACCCCAAATCGCGCTCGTTCCCGATGGCGATGTATTAAAATATTATAAAGCTATTTCCGCGGGATTATCAAGTATCTTGAGACCGGGCGGTTTTGTAATCGTGGAAATCGGCCAGGGGCAAGAGAAAACGGCGGCGGATTTATTCACAGCGGATAGTCCTTCGTTGAATATACATATGGTTGATGATTTGAATTCGATTCCGAGAGTCATGGTCGGCGAATTGAGCGACTAAACGACTCAATATAGTATTTTTTTCAACATTGTTTATATCATCTCGGGATGAAAGTCGGAGGGGTTCTTTCTGAGTATAAAAACAGATTGACAAAATAGCCAAACTTAATCTAAGATTATTTTTGAATATGAGCGTTAAAATAAAAAAGCAAAGTAAACGCTTCGCCAAAAAACTCGAAGAATACAAAATCAAATATTCGGAAAAAATCGCCGAGCTGAATAGCCTGACCGCGGCTCTAAAAAACGCGATGAATTCCGAATCTGATGGCGGCGGTTTTGTCGATGGGTGGCAGCAGGTGCGCGAAACGATTGACCAGCTGGGAGCCGTGGCCGATGAGCTGGCGCGGATTCACAAATTAACAGCCGACCGTTTGAGTAAAGATTACGCCTTTTTGGAGCTCGATTTAAATTATATCGAAGAGGACCGGATTTATTTTAAAAACCTGTTCGACTTGATGACAGCGTTCGACAAGGATCAACATCTGGAAAAATTATCGGAGACGGTCATTGATTCGATGTCGAAAATTTTAGATGCCGAATATGGAGCTTTGGAGTTGTTGGACAGCGACGGCAACGTGAAAGTATCCCGCGAATCAAAGAACGGCAACAACGGTTTTCCGCTGGTGGAAATGAAAGATAAAGTCGCTCGAACCGCTATCGAAAGCGGAAGCACCGTTATTATGAACAACCTGGCCCTTCGCAACAACGGTCACAATGGTAAATACGGATCGGTAATTTGCCTTCCGCTGAAATCGGAGCGAAGCGTGTTAGGGATTTTATATTTTGGGGCTTATCGAAAAAATATAGTGATGGATAAAGCGGAACTTTTGGAAATGATAAGCCAAAAATTCGGCAAGGTTCTCGAAAACCACTATAAATACGGCCAGCCGGACAAGGCTTATCGAAAAAAGCTGGCGGAGCTGAGGCGCAAGTACGATTTTTCCGAGATAATCGGCGAGTCGCCGCAAATCGCCGAGGTGATGTCGACGATAGTGATGATCGCCCAGACCGATACCGCTGTATTAATCGAGGGGGAATCCGGCACCGGCAAAGAAGTGATAGCGCGGGCGATTCATAAAAACAGTCTTCGCAAAGATAAACCTTTCATTCCCATAAACTGTTCGGCTATACCGGAAACGTTGCTTGAATCGGAATTGTTTGGATACGAAAAGGGGGCATTTACGGGGGCCGTCAGCCGCAAACCGGGAAAATTCGAGCTGGCCGATGGCGGCACAATCCTCCTTGATGAAATCGGTGAACTCTCCATGACGCTGCAGGTGAAACTGTTGCGTTTTCTGCAATCGCATGAATTTGAGCCGCTGGGATCGAATAAGACGATAGTTTCGGATGTGCGAATAATCACCGCCACCAAACGCGATTTAATGAAAATGGTCGATGAGGGGACGTTCCGTGACGATTTATATTATCGAATCAATGTAATTAATCTAAAAATACCGCCACTGCGACAACGAATCGGCGATATCCCGCTTCTGGTAAAACACTTCATAAATAAATACGTCGAGAAAAACAATAAAGATATCGATGGGATAAAAGCGGAAGCGCTTTTCTGTTTGGAGGAATTCGGTTTTCCTGGCAATGTTCGCGAACTGGAAAACGTGATAGAACGAGCGGTGGTCATGTGCCGGGCGAAACAACTTGACATGGAGGATTTGCCGGAAAGCATACGCTGGGGAGGCGGCTACGGCAGTCATCTTATGCCAAAAGATTCGCGTCAACTGAAACTGGTTAAACGGCGGATTGTGGATGAGTCGATAGGTCCTTTAGAGAAGAGTTTTTTGATACGCGCTTTGAAGCGAAGTGGGGGCAATATATCGCAGGCGGCCCGTCTTACCCAGATGCATCGAAAGCAATTTCAGCGTTTGATAAAGCGTTACAATTTAGATATCGAACAAGAGATTTCTGAATCCCAGAATTGACGGCCAGATGAGACAGATATGTCGCAGGAATACCGGCGGATTTTGCTGGGTATCGGCTAAAGTGTTTTTAAATGATGCGACATTTATGTCCCAATATCGTATCTTGTTGATTAATAAGGGATTTTGGGTAGGTTTCCTAACGCGTTGATAGACAATCATATACGATTATTCGAGTATATCTATAATAATTGGCACGATATTTGCGTAAATATATTATGAATGTAGATTTTTGTTAAAGAATAAGTTAGGGGAATAACCGTAAAATTTTAAGGTAATAAAAGGGCCCAAAAAACAGCAAACAGACCAATAGATAAATGTTCGGTTAATTTAGAAAATGTACAGTTTTGGAGATTAAAGCTTTTCTTAATTATAAACGCTCTGGTGAAAATGGAGTTTAATTGGATTCGCTAGTGCAGGAGTCTTTCAAGGTGAAAGGAGGTGACTATGCCAGCTAAAAAGAAACCCGCAAAGAAGACCGCGAAGAAACCGGCCAAGAAGGGCAAGAAGTAACTTTTTGGAATCGATTATTCGTTAAATAAAACTGGTCAAATGTGATTTGAAGTTTGATCGGGATGGTTAGTAAGCCGGCGATATGCCGGCTTATTTTGTTGTTGAATATCAGCCGAATAATATTATATTCCGGCAATGCGAAAAGGCTTCGTTGTCTATCATCTACCTTTATTGCTTTATATTGTTTTGATATTTATTGGCTCATCGTTGCCATCGCCTCCCCAATCTTTTCCTTTTTTAATAAAAGATAAACTCTTACATGTCTGCGAATACCTGGTATTGGGTATTTTATTGATGCGGTCGATAATGGCGTTTTCCGGTAAAGGGCCAAAGCCCATGTTATTAATCTGGGCCGTTTTTTGGGGAATTTTATATGCGGCCAGCGATGAGTTGCACCAGTATTTTGTGCCTGGACGTTCTTGCGATTTTACGGACTGGCTGGCCGATTTTGTGGGGCTTGCTTGTGGAGCGGCAATTATCTATATTATTTCAATGCGAAAGATGAGAAATAGTGGGGTCGCCAATCAGATGTAGGTTGAAAAAAACGATCGATTGTCGATAATTTTATTGTTGGCTTAAATCGACCGCCTTGAATAAAAATTGACGTGAATCCTAACTTGAAAGACCAGAAATTATTCCGCCGGATCGCCGTATTTTAGGTCCGGTTTGGTTACTGTTGAAAGGCACTTATGCAGTCGATGAAAACATCATACCGTACGCATACTTGCGGCGAACTTAAATTGAAAAATATCGGCGAGACCGTCGTTTTATGCGGATGGGTGGCCGGATGGCGTAATCTGGGGGGAGTTATTTTCATAGATTTGCGTGACCGCTGGGGAATAACCCAGGCGACATTTAATCCTGAAAGCTGTCCTGCCGATGCGGTTGAAACCGCCAGGAAATTTCGTTATGAATTTGTGGTAAGGATAAAAGGCATAGTGCGGCCGAGACCCGATAACGCCCGTAATCCAAGAATGATAACCGGAGATATCGAAATCGCGGCATTGGAAGCCGATATTCTCAGCAAATCGGAAACGCCGCCTTTTTTGGTTGAAGATAATGTGGACGCATCGGAAGAATTAAGATTAGAGTATCGTTATCTTGACCTTCGCCGGCCCGTGCTGAAAGATAAAATCATATTTCGTCATCGAGTGACGATGGCGGTAAGGGAATA
>JAAYTW010000319.1 GCA_012517955.1 Candidatus Zixiibacteriota bacterium
CGCTGTAGATATTTACCGAATTGGCGGTGGTTAAGATTATCTCCTTGATACTATCACCGTTCAAATCCTCGAAATACCAGTTGGTGATTGTGCCCGGCGCGGTAACGGAACCGACTTCTAAAAGCCGCATGGTGTCAACCTGGGCGAAGGCCAATCCCGATATGGCCAATAAACCAATTAAAGTAAAAATATAAATTTTCATGGACTCCTCCGTCACGAAATCGTTTCCCTGCCTTATATGTACAACCAAATCCACCAAATGTCAAGATTATATTTTGTTCACGGATAGCAATTTATCCGATATTTCCACCTCATCCATCTAAAGGTCAATAATTAACACATTTTTATTATAATAATTACTTTAACACTACATTTTTCATGCCGATGATAAATTATATGCTGGATGATTTGACAAAAAACACCATATATACAGTTGACAAAACATGAGATATATATTACATTATTCACAGTGCTGTAAAAATATGAGATTCCTCTTAAGTTTTCTTCTGTTGACAGGCAGCGCGTTAGGTCAAATCTTCCCAGCAAAGTACCACACTTACGCGGAAGGTTACGCCGAAATTCAAAGCCTGGCAGCGTCTCACCCATCCATATGCCGAATCGACTCGATCGGTTTCTCCAACCGAGACTCCGTAAAGATTTTTGCTCTGAAAATCTCCGATAACGCGGCTGTCGATGAAGACGAACCGGCAGCCCTAATCTGCGGCGGAACCCACGCGGATGAAATCCTTGGCCCCGAAGTCGCAATCGGGTTCGCCAAAGATATAATTCAAAAATACGACCTGGGCGATACCGCCGCGGTTAACTATGTAAATAACATAGAGATATTTATTGTGCCATTTGTCAACCCCGATGGGCATATCTGGGTTGAACAAGGGAATCTAGCCTGGAGAAAAAATCGTACCGACAATAATGGCGATAACATTATCGATTCCCATGATGGCGTCGACAACAACCGCAATTACGATTTCGGCTGGACTATCGATGCCGGCGATAGCGTAACATCGCCGGATAGCCTTATGTATAAAGGGCCCTATCCCTTTTCGGAATCAGAAAATAGAGCCATCGCCGCGTTTGGACAAAAATATAAACCTCTGGTAGCTCTAGATTACCACTCCCCTACTTATGGTCGTCCCGAAGTTGCATACTACAATTGGTATTGGTACCCCAGTCAGGGAGGTCATGGATTCGCCCCAGATGAGTCTATGATGGGAGATATTTGCCGCCAATATGCTTCTCGGATAATTAACGATGCGGGGGATTCCTGCTATGAAGCCCGCCGCGGGTTGGTTAACAAAGGCGACTTTAAAACATATTTTTACGCCAACTTCGGGTCGATTGCTTTTTCTGTCGAAATCTCGGATACGACTATTCAGGACACCTCTTTAGTCGACGGCATAATAGCCCGCCACTTACCCGGACAATATTATCTTATGCAACGTATTTTGGGGCCGGGAGTAACCGGGATAATCCTCGATTCGCTAACGCTGGCGCCTCTGGAAGCGGAGGTTCAGGTGCTTGAGAGAATAAACCAAGATATTAACCCACGGTATTCGCGTCTTGATTACGGCAGATATCGGCGGCCATTAACTGCCGGCAATTACACTCTTCGCTTTATAAAAAACGGGTATGTCACTCGCGATCTTAGCGTAACGGTGGGATCGGGCGGCCCAACGGTGGCGAATGTCAAGCTATACCCTACCAATCCGCCGCAACCGCCATCAGCGCCCATCTTGATAACACCGGCTAACGGCAGTTACGTTTATGCTACTACGACAAATCTAATCTGGCACGCGTCAGCCGGCGCAACTCGATATATAATCGAAATAGCGCACGATTCATTATTCACAAGTATGTTTGTTAGGGATTCCAATAGAGTCGATACTGTATATCAAAATCCAACCGCGTTCAGCGATGGCGACTATTACTGGCGAGTTACCGCCGCTAACGCGATTGGAACATCACCAAGATCTCAGGTGTTCAAATTCACCGTGTTGCTTCCACCATCGGCGCCGATTCTCATAACGCCGCTTAATGACACGACGCTCGATACATCGCTTGTTACCTTTACATGGCAAGGGTCGCCGACAGCGACATCCTATATTATCGAAATAGATAATGAATCGCTGTTCGTATCTCCGATGATGGTTGATTCTTCATTGACTGATACGACTTATGCAAATGGCGTTCCGTTCACAAATGGCCGCTATTTCTGGCGCGTTACATCCCATAACGCCGCCGGATACTCGCCGCGTTCCCAAACAGCGGCCTTCATTATAGATGCGGCGACAATTACGTATATTTCCGGCGATGTAAACAATGATGGAGAGATAAGAGGTTCCGACGTAACCTACTTAGTAAGATACTTCAAAGCAGTCGGCCCGCCGCCGCCGATCGATATCGGCGGGTTTTACCCGGGCGCTGATGCTAATGGCGATTGTCGCAATATGGGCAGCGACGTCGTCTATTTGGTCAATTACTTCAAGGGCGGGAATCTCCCTATAGATGGACATTGCTTCTAATTTAAATATTTAAAGTGTAAGGAGTAATTTATGCGAAGCGCTATTATTGTCCTATTGTTGCTTCCAGCGCTGTGCCTGGGCGCGCAAGAACAGGTCTTCACATTCAATTCGACCGAGGCCCCGCAGGCGGTAGTCAATTTCAGTAATCAAACCGCCACTTCCATGAGTTTTTCATTAAGCGGATTTTCCATGGAATCGCAATCGTTGGGAGGACAGGAATATTCCGTAATTATTCCTATGGATATTAACGGCGCGATTACCGGACAGTTGGCCATCGACGGCTACCCCGACCTTCCTTGTTATTCCACTATGCTGATTGTCCCCGACCAATCAAATATCCAGGTTAATATCATTTCGGCTGACTACGAGATTATCGATAATGTCGATATAGCACCGGTGCAACCGGCGACTCTCGAATCAGGAGCCCCCGCCGCTATTCCTTTCACAAAGAACATGACCGCCTATACGACAGATGCCTTCTACCCTGCCGAAGTTGTTCGGATTGGCGAACCGATGGTGCTTCGCGATTTCCGTTTCGTTCAGGCAACGGTGCAGCCGATACAGTATAACCCGGTTACCCGCCAATTGAAGGTTTACACGAACGTCAATTATGAACTGGTCTATTCCGGCACGGATACCAGAAACACTATTACGAGAACTGATAATAATGTATCCGAAGCCTTTTTACCTTTGTACAAAGAATTTTTCGCCAACTCCGAACAATTGCTGGCGAATTATAATCCTGTTCGCGGTGGGTATGTAATCATTTACCCAAATAACTCGCAATTTCCGGCCGATACTATTAACCTTTTGGCGAACTGGAAAAGGCAAAAGGGATATTATGTCAAAGTTACCAGAACCGACCAAATCCCTCATGCCGGTTCGACACCTACTAATTTAGAAGTTAAAAGCTATCTTCAGACTGCTTATGACACGTGGGGAATAAGAAGACCCGATTATGTCTGCTTAGTTGGCGACGTCGATGTTTCCAACGGCGTGCCCGACTATCAATATTCGGGATATACATCAGACCACCAGTATTCGCAGGTAGCTGGAGGTTCTTCCGATTACTTGCCGGATATGTTTGTCATGAGGATGGCCGTAGACAATGTTACCGAGTTGGCTTGTCTGGTACACAAGACTATTTATTATGAAAAAACCCCCTATACTGGTTCCGACATTGGATACTGGAAACGTGGGTTGGTCGTGGCAGGTAACATTCAAGCTACGACTCCGCGTATCACGGTGCTGGGCGTGCGCGAACAGATGCTCAATCACGGATTCACCCAGGTCGATTCTGTTTTCGACTGGGGCAGCGGCGCTCCAAATGCTGGCACGATTAGTACGGCGATGGATAATGGTATTTCAATTGTCGCATATCGCGGATGGGCAGGTCCAAGCGGATGGTATAACCCATCATATAGCGTATCCAACTTATCTAATAGACAAGCCGGTTCGAAAATCGGTATAATGACATCGATTGTTTGCGGCACCGGACACTATGGTTCATCAACCGATCCCTGTTTCGGCGAACAATGGATAAGGGGTGGCACGGCCGCCGGCGATACATCTTACAAGGGTGGTCCTTGCTTTTTTGGTTCAACCAATACCAGCACTCACACGCGCTGGAATAATCCGATTATGGTTGGCTTCTATCATGCCCTCTTTGACGAAGGGATTTATCATTTCGGACAAAACATGGTGGCTGGAAAACTACGCCAATATCAAACATTCCCCACGCTAAATGGAACCGGCAGCATGGTCCAACAATATTTCAATACCTATAATGCGCTGGGCGACCCGGAACTGGAAATCAGGACCGATTCTCCCACCCCGATATCAGCTTCTTATTTGTCATCGATTAACGTCGGAACCAATTTCCTGGCTTTCCATGTAACGTCCTCGGGTTCCCCGCTGGCCGGCGCCTATGTGGCCTTATACAGAGCTTTGGCCGCCGATACAATTCAAATCGGCGGATATACTGACAGTAATGGGGATATAACCCTGAATTTCCGAAATATCGCGAGTGGCCCAATCGACGTGACGGTTACGCACAGAGATAAGGTCCCCTTTATAGGAACATGCAATGTTAACAACCAGACCGTTACCCTCGGCGCCGATACAACTATTATCGATGATGATAACAGCGGCGGCACGATTGGTAACAGTGATGGCAAAGTCAATCCGCATGAAACGATTGGCCTGAATATCAGATTACATAATTACGGTACATCAACAACCGCTACAGGCATCAATGGGATTTTAACGTCACTTGACGCCCGGGTAACGGTCAATACGGGCACACAAACCTACCCGAATATAGCTTCCGGAGCGAGCGCCCTTCCAAACGCACAGTATATCGTGACCCTCGCCAACAATATTCCTCACAACGAACTGCTGCCGCTTCAATTGGCTATTACGTCAAACGAAGGAACCTGGCAAACGCAGGTTGTTCTGACCACAAATTCGATACTGGTCGGCGATACCGTTACAATAGCATACCCCGGCAATAGCAACGGAATCCTCGATCCGGGTGAGACATCCAATATGACTATAACCTGGAAAAATACTGGAGGATTGGCGGGTCAAGGCGTTACCGGTGTGTTATCGACAACCGATCCGTATGTAACTATCCTTGATCCTAATGGAACATTTGGCGATATCGGGATTAATGGGACTGCCACTAACTCATC
>JAAYTW010000320.1 GCA_012517955.1 Candidatus Zixiibacteriota bacterium
CACGGTTGAAATAATAGGCACTAATCTACCCAATTTGGAAAATTTCGGTTTTTTCGTCGCTTCGATTTTGCTCCAAATTTCCGGCATAAAATCAGCCAGTTCGCCCGGCATGACACTTAAATCCGACCCTTTGTCCAGCACTCTGAATAGAGCCGCCAACGATTCGTATTCCTCGTTACATGCCGAACAATGTTCCAGATGGGATTTTATCTGTAAACTATCTTCAACAGTCAAAAAACCCCGAATATAATCATCAAAGCGCTCCCTACATTGGGCGCAGTTCATAAGAATAACCTCCCCTCCCTGATATACGAACTAAGCGACCCTTTTAACTTCTGAATTGCCTGATGATAGTTCGCTTTGACCGCCCCCTCAGTAATTCCCAGCATTTCGGCGATTTCGGCGTGACTTTTATCCTCGTAGTGGCGAAGCACAAAAACCGTGCGTTGACGCGCGGGAAGCTCTCTAATCGCACCGTCGATTTTTCTTCTGAGTTCTTCTTGTTCTATTGTCATATCCGGGTCCACTGAAAAATTGTTGGAATCGGCATCCTCCAGTGAATCGGCTTGCCGCTCCCGATTGCGGGTTATATAATTCAGGGAAAGGTTTACGGCTATCCGGTAAACCCAAGTGTAGAAACTGGAATCAGCCCGAAACGATTGGCGATTTCGATAAGCCTTGATAAAAGCATCCTGCGCCAGATCTTTGGCCTCATCCCTATTTCTAACAATCCGCAACACGACTAAGAAAATCCTTTCCTTGTATCTATTAACCAGTTTAGCGAATGCCCGGTCATCACCGTCAATGAAATCCCTTAGTTCTTCCACGTTTTCTCTATTCACTGAGTTTGACACAGAATGCCGCCCCTCGGTTTAAATCAGTATTGTAACAAAGCTAACTGGTTGTTCAGTAATAAGATATCTCTCGGCAAGGGTCAAGATTACCCATGTGGTTCTGACAGTAATTAAAATCAGACCAACATTATACTTATGCCTATAACTAATTAAGGGTAATATAAACAAAAGGCTGATATGCCGAATGCTACTCGCCCAGCATTTCCGAAATTTTGTTTTTTAAAATCTCCGGCGCTTTCTTGTCGAAACAGCTTTTCTTGATTAATTCCTTTAATTGAACCTCGAAATCATGATGGCGGCAACAATACTTACATAATTTAAGATGCTCCATGATTTCCTTGGTCACCGTCTCATCAAGCTCTTTGTCGATATACTCGTTAAGACGCTTTAATACCTCTTCACATTTGATCATTTTTTGACCCCAACAATACCCTTCGCCTTGGCTAAATCAAGAAGCTGCTTTTGAAGAATTTTTCTGCCTCTGAAGATACGCGATTTAACCGTGCCCACGCTTACCCCGATTATCTCAGCAATCTCCTGATAATTAAATCGTTCCACATCTGATAACAACACGGCCAGCCTGAATTGTTCCGGAACATTTTCCAAAGCCTTAATTATATCGTCGGAAACATAGGCCTTTAAAATCTCCGTTATCTCCTCGCTCCCTTTGGCTTCAGATTTGTTAGCCGGTTGTATCTGGGGCTTGATTTCATCCACCAGGAAAAAGTTTTCTATGGAATCAAAATCAACCTGTATTGGTTCCTTCTGATATTTTCGGTATTTAGTACGGAATGTATTAGTCAAAATTGTTATTATCCAGGCCCGAGCATTGGTGCCCTCCTGAAAATGGTCGAAAAATCGAAAAGCCTTAAGATAAGTCTCCTGAACAAGATCTTCAGCATCAGCCGAATTCCGGGTCATCCTCATGGCTATATTATAAAGATTGTCCATGAGCGGCAGGAATTGCTCTTCGAACTTTCTCTTTTTATCTTGATTTGTATTTGCAGTTGCCATATTTTCCCAAAATTAACGATTTATGATAACGAAAGAGGATAGTATTTCGGCCAATAATTGTCAAGCAGATATATGACCGCCATAAAAACCGGTACATTTATATCGATACTCATAATAGTTTTATGCATTACGCCGGCGTTTGGTTCAACACAAACCAAACACTGGATATATTTAAAGGATTATACCAAAGACAAACCTATACGGCTCTCCGCCAAGTCATATCAACGACGGGACTTAAGAAACGCCTCGCCCGACCGCTCGAAACTCGATTGTTACCCGCAAGAACGTTATTTATCTCAACTCCGCCAGACAGGATTGACAATAAACTATGTCTCTCGATGGCTCAATGCGGTCAGCGTTACCGGTGATTCTACTCAGCTTGAGGAAGCTTTGGGGCTGCCCTTCGTGGAAAGGGTTTCGCCGGTCGCTGGTTTCAAAGGGAAACGTCTTTATCATTCGCCGAAATTTCTAATAGACACGCCATTTCTAAACGATTCGCTGAATTATGGCTTGAGCTATAATCAACTTCATTTATCCCAAATAGATTCCGTGCATGATTTAGGCTACACAGGGGAATCAATTGTCATCGGGATTATGGATACCGGTTTTGACTTAGACCACCCGTTTCTAAATACAATTAAAAACCAAGGGCGTCTATCGGCGACTTATGACTTTATCAACCACGACCCGGATGTTCAAGATATTGAAGATATCCAACAATATCATGGCACCTCAGTCTGGTCTGTCATCGCCGGTTATGCCCCCGGATTGTTGATTGGTTCCGCTTACGGGGCAAATTATGTTTTGGCTAAAACTGAACTGCAAAATGAAGAAATCCAACAGGAGGAGGATAACTGGATTGCGGCCGCCGAATGGATGGATTCGCTGGGCGTTGATATTATCTGTAGCGCTTTAGGTTATATAGATTGGTACGACACGACTCAACTCGACGGTCATACATGCGCAATCACAATTGCCGCGGAAGCGGCCGCTTCATCAGGTATCGTCGTTGTCAACGTGGCCGGCAATGAGCGTAATAACTATGCCTGGGGAACTATTATACCACCTTCCGATGGTGACTCCGTCATCGCGGTAGGCGCGGTGAATCGTAATGGCAATTTGGCCGATTTCTCATCACCGGGACCGACCTTTGATGGGCGAATCAAACCAGATATAATGGCTCAAGGCGTACAGGTTTTTGCAGCCGATTATTCAAATAACGGCGGTGGGTACGATGACGGCACATCAGTGGCCGCGCCAATTGTGGCCGGCGGTTTGGCGCTGGCCTTGGAAGCTCACCCTCATTGGAGTCTGGACAAGCTTTTCTCGTCTTTAAGACTTACCGGAAGCAGGAGCGGAACGCCGGATAGTAATTATGGCTGGGGTATAGCAGAAATATTCGATCTAATCGCCGTTGATGGATATTTCATTGTTAATCAAACAGAGACAAATCCGGTATATGGCGATACTATATTACTCGATATCTCTTTATTTGATTCTCTGGGTCGTAGTGGAGGTAATCATCAAATTGATATTCAGGTTATTGATGGCTCCGCTGAACTGATTTTTCCGCGGGATATCGGCATAAACTTCATCCGTCAATTTGTATATTTCCCCCTTCCCGGCCTTCAGAAAATCCTCATCAGCGATTCAATCGCGGGAATGGTAAAATTGATAAAAATCGACGTGGGAAGCGATAGGAATATTACTTTAGAAGTATGGCCTAATCCCGCTATTGATACTGTCGTATTTGTTTTTGGATTAGATAGTCCGTCGTGGGCCGAGCTTAGCGTTTTTACGGTATCCGGGGATAAAGTTGTATCATATTACCTTAATTCTACTATTAGATGTAATACTTTAACTTGGCCGGCTCAAAATGCCAATGGTGATAATATCGCCTCAGGAGTATATATAGCCAGTTTGAAAACCCCCTACGGCCAAAAAATAGCCAAGTTCGCCTATATCAAGAAATAAACATACTATCCAAGCTGAAACACCGGCTATTATTATTATAGCCCTCGTTTTCATTTATGCCTGAAAATGTGACGATATTGTTGTAGGATGATGCGCTATGAATACGCTTATAATTGACAATAAGAAAGGTTATGGCCGCAAAATCAAAAGATTACTCGAAAAAGCCATTGCAGATTCGAGCGCTGCGGCAATACCGACCGTTTTAGAAGCTTTAGCTGAACTACGTCATCCCCATTACGACTTGATTATAATCGGCCATCCATTTCCGGAAATATCGACAGATGAATTCCTGACTATCTTGACTAATAACAATATCAATATACCTGTGCTTATAATAGACCACGACACAACTTCAACCGTTGCGCTCAGCGATTCGCTCGAAACATGCGTGTTCCGAATCCCCGCCGATTATGTTCCCCGAATCCTCCCGATGATTGCGTTGGAGACATATAAACGTTGCCGGCTTTATAACGAAAACCGACAGCTTAAAGCCGAACTAAACAAGGCGCGGGGAAATCATAAAATAGTAGAAATCGCCCTTAATTCGAACCATCTTATCAATAACCCGTTGATGACCATTTTGGGTAACGCCCAACTTCTACTGCGAGACTGCGAAAAATCCGATACCAAAACCCTTACCCGCCTCGAAAAAATAGAAAAGGCCGCCAAAAGAATTCAGGAAATCACGCTCGACCTTGCCAACAAACTCGATACTTCGGTTGAACCGGAAGAAATGTTAAAATCTTCGAGGTAGTCGCCTCAATACACAATAAAAGTCGGAATGACGTTTCCGTCATATCCGACTTTTATCTTTGAAAAGATATACCTAATATTCGCTAATGTTTCTTCGCTTCGACTTTCTTTTCCTCGCCTTTTGGCTCTTCGTTCTTTTTTGCCGGTTCACTTCTCTTGGGAATCTCAATCGGCCGGGCTGGTTCCGCTCTATCTCTCTTTATTTGTGGTTCCTGATGCCGCTTGATATCATCGTTAATCCCATCATTATCCCTATCTATGAACTTGTCTCTCGGAGGCTGTGGAATTTCTGATGAAACCGCTTCGTTTGATTTTTGCCCGCTCGATGATGGCCTCGTCGACGGCTGCCCGGTCGCCGTTTCCGCCGGTTTAATCGGAACCGGCGGCGGAGTTTTAGTATGGGATGAATCAATGTTTGATTTAGGCACAACTTTAATCGCCAATGCCCGGTTTCCCAAAATGCCCAGTGATATCGCCATGGTCAAGGTTATAATAATTACCCTTTTCATCTTTTCCCCCTTTTACCGCCGTCTGTAGCCTTTCCGCCGTCGTGAGACTGTCCCTGTTTTTGTTTCGGCGCTTCGCTTTTTACCGACGATGAACCGGATGATTGCTTTTGTTCCTGTCGAATTTGTTTGGGCGAATCATCTGAACGTTTCGTTGGCGCGACTATCTTTTCCGATTTATCATCGTCATTCTTAATGCTTCTTTTCGTTTCATATTCATAAGATTTTTTCAAATCGCGGGGGCCGTTTCCCTCGGTACTTTGGCGCACGTCTTTAATTGGCGAAATCGAATTGTCGCTCGTTTTATTTTCATATTCATACCGGTTGGGTTCGTTTAAGAGTCTAAATTTATCTATTGAACCCTTTTCCGATTTTACATCGCGATTAATATCGCTTTCATGTTTTTGCGTGTACTTCTCTCTGACCCATCTGGGGGGCAATTGTTTCACCGGCGACTTATTATCCGATGGATGTTTGGCTATTTCGGTTTTAATATCGCGTTCGTTGCGATAGATATCCTGCTTTAAATCCCATTTGCGCCCACCCCTCCCATCGCGACGGTCGTATTTGCCACCACCGGCGTCCCCATGCCCACCGCGATGCCAATCGCGACGATCAATTTTGGCATCGATATAGTACCGATGCGTATGATTGACGTAAATATGATTGTGCCAACATGGGTAACCGTTATGATAAATCCAGACCCAGTGATAGCCAATATAAATATCGGGAATCAATAACGGCGTGATTCCATAATAACAACCATCAATCCAAACCTCGCAGCCAGGCCAATCAGTGCCAATCCAAATCGAACCAGAATAGTACGGTTCATATCTCCAGTGACGGTACCAACGAGAATGACGATACGAATCATCGATTCTAAACGAGACGGATGCCTGAACGTATGGACCATCCACAATACGGCGATTCAGCGACGCCACGAAATCGGCGCGACGGCCCGATTGCTTATAAACGAAATCGTCATAATAGCGATCCCAGTCGCTGTAATCGTAAAAGGCATACTTGATAAAATCGGGTGGCCTGATATAATTATAGCTGGCCACCGCGTATATATATTCGTGGCCGCTTGGCCCGCTGATTTCAAGACGGTAATCTGAATCGGCGCCCGGAATTCTGTAAACCTGTCCGGCTCTTACGAAACAATCCTGATCATATGATTCCGGAAACAGCAGGCTCACATTTCCCGCCGGATCGATATCGTAAACGATTACATAAGCATCCCGATTGACCTCAAAAAAAACCGCAACATCATCGCCATAATAATATGTGGCATCATCCCCCTTGTTTACCCAGAGGTCGATTTGCAAATCGTTCACCCTTCGAATTCCGGTGTCATCGTTGGAATAAGCGAAACCCGCGGTAATCGCAATTACCGCCAGTATCGCTAATTTATTGATGTGTTTAAGCATGGTGTTCACCTCTTTTACTTTAAGTTCCAATTTTCTTCTTATTCAATCAATCCGCAATTATCTTTTTTTGTTTATTTTAGCGCGATACCATTTCGACACTGGGATGCTTGACCGCCCCCGATTTGACCTTTAATTCACGATTTCCAGGGTCGGTCTGGTAAGCCCAGGCAAACGTCATTGAACGCTGATTATTCTCCAAATGCTGCACCCGGATTTTCGCGTAATGCCATTCTTCGAAATGATATAGCTTCAAAAGGTAAACATGTCCTTCAATTGCTTCGACTTCTTTGAGTGCCGACCATCCAGCCTCCGGCGCGTAGCCAATCTCATCGAAATTGGTGGCATACCCGTAATCCTGGATATAATAATCATTAAACCTGACATTTATGAAAAACACGTTCAGTCCAGTATCATAATCAAGAAATATATCGCAATCATCGGTATTATATGGCACCCTATTGTGAGCGTAAAAATCAAAACCGGTGCGATTATAATTAGCGCCGTCATGATAATCATAAATGACGACATTCGCCCCATCCGGACGCGGTGTATCCATCGCGTAATCTGAAAAAACCGACCTATGTCCAGCGTTATCGACCGCCCTTATCCGATAGTAATAAGTGTGTCCATTGACAACGTCATTGTCTGTATATTCGGTCGTTGATTCAGAAACCGTGGCAATTCGTGAAAAATCCTCGTCCGGGCCGTAATCGCTTCGGTAAATAGAATAATGGTCTATATCATTTTCACCGACCGCATACCAATATATTAATATTGACTCATCGCCGGTAACTGAATTCACTCCGGTCGGGGCCGCCGGATATTCATCATCATAACAGGTCGGTTCATCTTCACAACCGCCAATCAAGGCCAATCCTGCCAACAAAACAATTATCTTTAAAGTTTTCATTGAATCCTCCTTCATTTTCTGTTTTATATATCATCAATTTTCGTGCCAACTGGCAGTTTATATAACTGCTTAATGAATAACATGTTATAAAAATAAGCAAAAAAGATACGACAGCCTGACGCACAATAATTGTTCGTATCTAAAATTGGGTTGTGCAGAAACGATATCTTATATAACCATTTAAAATCAACCCAGGACCTATATTTTTTTAAATTCCCATTGGCCAAAACGAAACCAGGCGGAAATCCATATACCCTTGATGATAGTGGATATTGTAATCGCCCAGTATAACCCCGGATATCCAATGCCAAACGGCCCAACAAGCAGCAAGGCAATCGGGACTCTTATTGCCGTGCCCACCGTCGATACGAGCATCGGCGGAAGAGTGCTTCCCGCCCCGCTA
>JAAYTW010000321.1 GCA_012517955.1 Candidatus Zixiibacteriota bacterium
CAGCAAGGTCGGTTCCTCGAGGATATCTACGCCCCATTTAGGGTCATCTTTCATGCCTTTGGCCACCTGGATCATCAAATCCATCACCCGGTCGATATCCTCGCGGTAGCTGACACCGATATCGATAACCGCCCGCGACCAAATATAGGTCATATTAGAAACGGTGCCAACCTCGCCGTTAGGAATCACATGCACTGTACCATCAAGATCGCGCAGAATAGTGGTGCGTAATGTGATTTTTTCCACCAGACCGGAGTGATTACCGGCCTTGATGACATCGCCGACCCGGAACTGGTTTTCCATCAGAATAAAAAAGCCGGTTACGACATCCTTAACCAGCGCTTGCGAACCAAAACCGATTGCTAATCCCATGATACCGGCGCCGGCTAATAGTGGTCCGATATCGATTCCCAGTTCTTTGACAATCATCAATACGCCGAAAGCTATAACGACGATTTTGACAATCGTGTTCGATATTGTGACCAGGGTTTCGGCGCGTTTTTCGCGTTCTGACTGGCGGGTGGGGTCGTCATCCTCGACATGGGCTCTTATTCGTTTGCCGATAAATCCGGCGACCTTGATAGTCAGCCACATCCCGAATAAAATGATAATCAGTTTTGGGACATGAACTATCGACCATTGCTGTAAGGCTTCTAAAAGATTAAAATCAAACTTTTCCATAGAACCTCCATAATTGTGATGTTTATAATATCTGCAAAAAATCAGGTCAACTTAAATTCCTCTTTGAGATTGACATAGAATCCTTCCAAAGATATATTGGGCGATATGCTTGCCAGAGTGTTCTCATCCGCCCTGATGGGCATAGAGGCTTATACGGTTGAAGTTGAAGTTGATGTATCTCCGCTTCTACCGGCATTCGCGACTGTCGGTCTTCCTGAGGGAGCCGTAAAGGAAGCCCGCGAACGGGTCACGGCGGCAATCAAAAATTCGGGATTCCTTTTCCCTGCCAAAAAAGTAACCGTTAATCTTGCCCCGGCCGATATCAAGAAATCTGGTTCAGCCTTTGATTTACCGATGGCCATAGGAATTCTGGCTGCGACAGGACAGATAGACACTCAACTATTGGATAAATATATAATTATCGGCGAACTGGCTTTAGATGGCAAGCTTCGGCCGGTACCGGGGGCTTTGTCTATTGCGCTCGATGCGGGCAAGAAAAAGTTTAAGGGGATTATCCTACCGCCTGATAACGCTGACGAGGGGGCAATAGCCGATTGCGTTGATATCATTGCAGTCGATAGCTTAGTTCGGGCAGTGGAGTTTCTAGAGGGGCGCGCAGAAATCAAACCGCGTAAAGTCGATTTGGGCGATATTTTTTCCAATAACCGCAAGTACACGGTGGATTTTTCGGATGTCAAAGGGCAGGAACATGCCAAACGAGCATTAGAGGTCGCGGCCGCGGGCGGGCATAACATTATCATGATTGGCCCTCCGGGCTCGGGCAAAACGATGCTGGCTAAACGTCTGCCGACAATATTACCCGATATGACTCTGGCCGAAGCTGTCGAGACGACGAAGATATACTCATCCGGCGGCCACCTGATGCCAGGTCAAGCTCTTGTCGCCACCAGACCATTTAGGGCGCCGCACCATACGATATCGGATGTCGGGCTTACCGGAGGAACCAATCAGCTTATTCCCGGTGAAGTGAGTTTGTCGCACAACGGCGTATTGTTTTTGGACGAACTTCCCGAGTTTGATAAAAACCCCCTGGAGGCGCTCCGCCAGCCATTGGAAAACGGATCGGTAACGATAACAAGGGCTTCCGGTTCGGTAACATATCCGGCATCGTTTATACTGGCGGCGGCCTTGAATCCTTGTCCGTGCGGTTATTTCGGGGATCCCACCCATAATTGCAGTTGTTCGGCCGGACAAATCCAAAAATATATTTCGAAAATATCGGGACCACTGCTTGATCGAATCGATATTCATATCGAAATGCCGGCCGTAAAATTCAAAGATTTGACCAGCTTGGCCGATTCGGAAAATTCGGAGACAATCCGCAAGCGGGTAAACGCGGCCCGTCAGATACAACTGGAAAGGTTCAGCGATTACGACGGTATATTCTGCAACGCTCAGATGGAAACGAAACTGTTAAGGGAAATATGCGTGATAGACGATGATTCGATGAATTTGCTTAAAACCGCCATAAACAGGCTGGGATTATCAGCGCGCGCTTTCGATCGTATCCTAAAAGTAAGCCGAACGATTGCCGACCTGGATTCATCTCCTGATATTTTAGCTCATCATATATCGGAGGCAATAGGTTACCGCAATCTTGATAGGAACTATTGGTCAAATTAACTATTTAATATGCGGAATTGACTATGATTAAAAATCAGCGGACTATAAAAACAAGATCGTCTTTTTCGGGAGTGGGCCTTCATACGGGCGTAGAAACCACGATAACTTTCGTGCCGGCTCCAATCAATCATGGAGTGACATTTATCCGCACCGATTTGGAAAACTCTCCGCGTATACCGGCGGATATCGAACATGTCGTTGATTCGATGCGGGGTACTACTCTGGGGATAGGCGATGTTAAAGTCCACACGGTTGAACATGCGCTGGCGGCAATCGCGGGATTACAAATCGACAACTTAATAGTTGAACTATCCAATACGGAACCCCCGGCCGGTGATGGTTCGGTGATGCCGTTCGTGCAAGCACTGCTAAAAGCGGGAATCGCCGAACAGGACGCCCCCAAGAACTATCTGGAAATTGATTCGCCGATTTCGTACAGCGATAAAGAGAAAAAAATCGATATCGTGGTAGCGCCGTCGGATGATTTACGTATAACTTTTTTAATTGATTATCCCAACAAAGCCCTGGGCACCCAATACACCTCGCTGGTGGATTTGGATAAGGAGTTTGTCGATGAATTTGCGCCCAGCCGCACTTTTTGTTTTTTAAGCGAAGTCGAATACCTTTACGACGCCGGATTGATAAAAGGCGGCCGATTGGACGCCGCCGTGGTTTTTGTGGACAATGAAATCACCCCCGAACGCCTTCAAAGAATCCAAGAACGTTTCGGTTTCGGCGAAAAGGTTTTTGTCGGCAAGACCGGCATTTTAAATGATATCCCTCTTAGATTTTATAACGAACCAGTACGCCATAAAGCGGTCGATCTGCTGGGCGATTTATTTCTGATTGGCGTACCGATAAAAGGACATGTTTTGGCCGCTCGTTCCGGTCATGAGGCCAACGTCGCGCTGGCTAAACAAATCCGAACGGTGTTCGAGAAAAAAGTCCTCACAAGCAAATACGGAACGGGTAAAACCAAAGGCGAATACCTATTAGATATCAACGCCGTGTTAAAAGCGATGCCCCATCGTTATCCTTTTTTGCTTATCGATAGAATTATCGATGTTGTGCCTCGCAAGCGAGTTGTGGCAATTAAAAACGTCACCTTTAACGAACCGCAATTCATGGGACATTTCCCGGATAGACCGGTGATGCCGGGAGTCCTGATTGTTGAGGCGATGGCTCAGGCGGGAGGATTTATGCTTTTAAACGCGATTGAAGAACCGGAAAAAAAGCTGGTCTATTTCATGGGCATTGACGGCGTTCGTTTCCGCAAGCCTGTCATTCCCGGCGACCAATTGCGTCTTGAAATCGAGATGCTGCAATTTCGGCCCAATTCCTGCAGGATGGGGGGTAAGGCTTTCGTCGATGATAAAATAGTGGCTGAAGGCACTTTCATGGCGGTTGTGGTGGAGCGGTAATATGATATTAAGGCTGAAAAAACGCTATCAAAGTATAAAAGTATAAGAGATAATAGATGGTGAAATTGAATACACAAACCCGATATTCGCCGATTACGGCCATTGTCAAGAACGCGGGGCAGCTTGTAACATTGAATCTTCCCGGACATCTGGGGCCGCGCCGAGGTAAAGAGATGTCGTCGTTGGGCATTATTAAAGACGGTGCGGTTGCGATTGCCGGAACGCGGATATTCGCTGTTGACCAAACCGCGAAGCTGATAAAAAAGCTCAAGATAGGAAAACATACGGAAATTATCGATGCCGAAGGCAGGTTAGTGACCCCGGGATTGGTAGACCCTCACTGTCATCCGGTTTTCGGCGGCAACCGGGCTAACGAATTCGAAATGCGGCTTGCCGGGAAAGATTATCTCGAAATCGCCAAAGCCGGCGGCGGAATTAAATCAACCGTACGGGCTACCAGAAAGGCCTCTCCTCAACAGCTATATGAACGTGGCAGGAAAGTTGTCGATAAGATGCTTGAATCGGGAGTAACCACAATCGAAGGCAAATCCGGTTACGGTTTAAATACCCAAGCGGAAATAAAAATATTGAAAGTTTTAAATCAATTGGGACAGGACACCAAAGCAAGCATAGTCACGACCTTCTTGGGTGCGCATGAGATTCCGGAAGAGTTCGAGCATAATCCCGACGATTACGTGGCGCTGATATGCGGTGAGATGATTCCAACGGTGGCATCGCTGGGATTGGCCGAATTTTGCGATATTTTCTGTGAAAAAGGGGTATTCTCTCCTAAACAGTCGAGAATCGTGATGCAGACGGCGCAGGCCTTCGGACTCAAACTTAAAATCCATGCCGATCAACTACATTCCACCGGTGGGGCGGAATTGGCGGCGGAGTTCGGAGCGGTTTCGGCAGACCATCTGGATTGTGTAGCTCAAGAGGGAATCCATTTGATGAAGAAAGCGGGCGTAATCGCGGTGCTGCTTCCGGGAAGCGTGTTCGTGCTCGACAGCAAACGGCGCGCTCCGGCCCGGCAGATGATCGAATATGGTTTGCCCGTGGCGTTAGGCACCGATTTCAATCCGGGAAGTTCGCCGATTTTATCGCTGCCTTTGACGATGAGCCTCGCTTGCATCTTATTCAAGATGACCCCGGCGGAATCGTTGTGCGCGGCCACGATTAACGCGGCCTACGCGATTGACCGCGGCGATAAATGCGGCAGTCTGACCCCCGGCAAAATGGCGGATTTGGTTATTTGGGATGCCGACGATTACCGCGAAATCCCTTATTGGATCGGACAGAATTTGGCCAAAACCGTAATCAAAAACGGCAAGCGAATATAATGAATATGAAAGCGATGGTCATAATCGGTTTGTTGTCGCTGACTTTATCATGCGGGGTCTATACTTTTTCGCCATCGGCGCTGGGCGGAATAAAAAGCGTGGCGGTACCGGTATTCGAAAATCAAACCACGCAATATGGAATCGGCGAATTGTTAACCAGCGCCCTAAGCCAGAATCTGGTGAGCGATAACACCCTTAAAGTGTTGCCCGAATCTCAGGCGGATGCCATAATTAGAGGCACTGTAGTAACATATTCACGAGACCCTTACACTTATACATCCGGTGAAACAGTACAGGAATATATCTGCAGAATCGGAATAAAGGTAAAGTTTGTTAAAGCGAAAGGCGACCAGATAATATGGGAAGAAACCCTTTCCGATTTCGGCACTTACTCATCCGATACGGAATCGGAGCAAACCGGAATCGATTCGGCAATAAATAAGTTGGTCGAGCAAATTATGAATAAAACGGTAAAGGGTTGGTAGTTTAGTGGATGATTAAATATCCATGTAACAAATCAACCGTAAATTTTGTTTAATAATTTAAAAGAGAACACAAGACCTGAGGTGGCCATGCGAAATATAACAATAATAGCGGCGTTGATATTGGTTTTATTTACGGGAGCGTATGCCGGAAATTCGGATGCTGGAAAAAGCGCATATTCGTTCTTAAAAATAGGCGTGTCAGCAAAAGCCCAGGCAATGGGAGGCGCGTATGCCGGCCTTGCCGATGATATCGGCGGGTTATATTACAACCCGGCGGGGCTTACCGCACCCAGCTATATATTTGCAAAAACAACTGTATCTTATGATGAATACGGCGAGGGTGAAGAAATCCATCAGGAAACTCAAGTGAAACCGGTCGCGCCCAATCGATTTATGGCAACATATCTGAATTATCTGCTGGATTTTCAATCGGGATATCTCGGATATGTCAGGAGTATAGATAAGAAAACAGCTCTTGGTGTTTCGCTTAATTACCAGAGTTATGGCAGTTTCAAAAGGTTCGATAGGCAGGGCACTGAACAGGGTACGTTTGGGGCTTATGATCTTGCGGTGGGAGTCGCTTATTCGAAAAACGTAATGGATAGATTTTCATTAGGCGTAGGCGGAAAATTTATTACGGAAAGTATCGACAACTACAATTCTCACGCGCTGGCATTCGATTTGGGAGTGCTTTATCAACTTGAAGGCGGCCGGTCAAGCGTCGGCTTGGCCATTACTAATCTCGGCGCGCAACTTAAAGGGTTCTCAAAGTCGCATAAGGACCCTTTACCGCTGGTTATTGACGCCGGATTCGCTCATCATTTAAGGGGTTTGCCGCTGACCGCGACAGCTGATCTGATAATGCCGACCGATAACGATATTTATTTAGCATTAGGCGGGCAGTTTGAGGCTTTCAGCCCGTTTATGATTCGATTAGGGTGGAGTTCTTCCGGACAGGATTATAAAACAAATTCAGACAAAGATAACATTGCTGGATTTTCGGGGGGATTTGGTTACAATATCAGAGAATACTCTTTTGACTATTCGTATTCATCTTATGCCGATTTGGGCAATGTCCATCGCTTGACATTAAGCGCTGACTTTTGATTTGTCGACGCGACTATTTCCGCTTATATGAGACTTTTTAGGGATAAAGTTGAAGTATATAAATACGGTTTGTTTATATTCTATCGCAGACCAGCTATTTCTTGTTAATGAGTCATCCCAAAAAAGCAAACGAGTCGAATAGGCCGAACGGCCGTTAAAGGGTATGATTATCCAGCGCTATACCCAAAAACCCAAAAAATTCCGGAATTCCAAAATTAAGATTACGCTTTTTCATAAAATCTCAATCCGAATTCTCGGTTTTTTCTGGAGTTTTTTCAGCCAGGAGTTCGGTGATTTTATGACCTTCTTTATCCAGCACGGTAAGCGTGAACCCATCAAATTGAACTTTGGCTTGAATCGGGGGAATTGAACCGAGCCGCGTTACAACCATCCCGGCCACAGTATCGAAATCTCCCTTTATGATTTTAACCCCGAATTCATCGGCGAATTCGTCAACCGGCATGGCACCTTTGACCTTAGCCCGGCCATCCGCTATAATTTCGATTTTTAACGCTTCGACATCGTATTCGTCATGGATATCGCCGGTGATTTCTTCAACGACATCCTCGACCGTGATTATTCCGGCGGTACCACCGAACTCATCAAGCACAATCGCCATCTGATATTTCTTTTTCTGCATATCGCGCAGAAGTTCGGAGATTTTTTTTGAATCGGGGACGAAATGGACCGGCCTTAAAATATCGGGTAGGAAAAACAGCCCCTTATGAGCGTAAACGTACAGCAGGTCTTTCGAGTGAATTATACCCTTGATATTGTCGAGATTCCCCTCATAAACCGGGAATCGCGAATATCTGGTTTCGGTGGCAAGCCTGATTAGGTCTTCGGCCGTGGCGTTGATTTCCACGGCAAGAATGTCGGTGCGGGGTGTCATCGCCCGCCTTACGGTCGTATCGGTGAACTCGAACACCGAGTGGATGAGTCGTTGTTCTTCCTTGTCGAAAACGCCATGCTCCATCCCCTCTTTAATAAGAAATTCGACTTCGGCTTCGCTAACCGAGTCATCTCGTTTTATATTTGGAGACATCCCCATTAAACGAAGGCAAAGGTTTGTCGACCAGGTAAGAATTTTGATAATGATATTAAGAAATTTGATGGAGTACCAAGTACCGGGGCCGACCCACAAGGCGATTTTTTCGGCGTTGCGAATCGCCACGGCCTTGGGAACCAGTTCGGCCACAACCAAGAACAGGTATGAAATAACGATGACCACGAGCGTTACAGAAATCGGTCCGGAGGCGTGTTGGATAGCGGCTATGGGAATGGTTCCGACTATCGGCTCAATCAGAACAATGGCCAGTGCGCCGCCTATCGCGGAGGCGGCCGAAGCGGTGACGGTCATTCCAATTTGTACGACCGCGAAAAAACTATCGGGGTTATTTTTCAGTTTTTCGACGAAGGCGGCGCGGGTATATCCCTGTGAAATCAGTTCTTTGAGGCGGCTGGACCGCACCGCCACTATCGCTATTTCGGAGGCGGAAAAAAAACCGGAAAGCAATACGAGAATTATGACAACGACAAACTGTATAACCAGCGTAAATAACATCTAACGGCCGACGCCTCTGGCCATCGCTTCCAAGCGAGCGATTCTTTCCTCAACCGGCGGGTGGGTCGAAAAAAGATTGGCGAAATTTTTGCCGGAAAGCGGATTTATAATAAACATATGAGCGGTGGCCGGATTGGCGTTAACGGTAACTTTTTGCGCGGCCATGTGGATTTTCCTTAGGGCCGACGCCAACCCCAACGGATTATGTGACACGGCCGCCCCGGTTTCATCGGCGGCATACTCGCGCGAGCGCGAAATCGCCATCTGGATAAGCATAGCGGCTATAGGCGCGGTAATCATCAGGATAATCCCGAGAATCGGGTTGCGGTCCTCATCATTGCCGCCGCCGAAAAACATGGCCGTATGAGCAATCATCGAAATCGCTCCAGCGATAACTGCGGCTATTGTGCCAATCAGGATATCGCGGTTTTTGACATGGGCAAGTTCGTGCGCGATTACGCCGCTTAGTTCGCTGTCGTCGAGCAAGTTCATTATACCGGTGGTGGCGCAGACCGCCGCATGCTGTGGATTTCTGCCCGTGGCGAACGCGTTGGCGTATGGGGCGTCGATTTCGTACACTTTGGGCATAGGAATGCCGGCGCTTTGAGCCAGAGGCCTGGCAAGCCGCGCCAGCCGTGAATCTTCAGGGGCTGGTTTCGCCCTGTACATCATAAGTATTATCTTATCGGAAAACCAGTAGGTGCCGAGATTCATCGCCAAAGCGATAAAAAAGAAAAATATCATCCCCTGCCGGCCGCCGACGAGATTGCCCACGAACACCAATAAAACCGTTAATGTTACTAATAATAATATTGTTTTAAGCGAGTTCATTGTGACGCTCCTTTCATAAAAAGGGCTCCTAATTTTATCAATAAGAACCCGTTCAAGTCAAGCTTTATTATTGTTATACCGCTAAAAAATCAACTTGGTTTCGGTTTTCGAATATGTTTGTTATATATACGTTTAAATTCCCAGAAAGCAAGCAGTCGTCTTTTTTTAGTGAAGGCTAAAATCAATTCTAAGATAATCCAGGCGCCGTAAACCAGCAAAATCTCCTCGCGTATCGATGGTTGAATGAATTGTACAACCCAGAGCAAAAATAGACCGAGCGCTTCATAAGCTCTGAAAGACATATTGGCCAGAAGCAAAAATCCCAGAAGCGATTGCAGAGTGGTCAACAGGATTTCAACGCGATGCCCCCAATCGAAATCGATACCATATATTCCGCCGCGGGAGATTGAATATACGATAGGAATCAACGAGACAAGTAAAGTTAACTCCGCTATTCCCGATGACACCATATTCATCAGAGCCATCGGAGCTTTATCCACCGACTTGGCCCAGTAGAAAGCCGATACTTTTTCAGGAAACTCCGATAGAAACGGCGCCACCCATTGCACGAATACAAATGTCGGAACGCCGACAACCACCGATAGGCCCAGCATGCTTTCTAAAAACGGGTCGGCAACCAGATAAATAGCGGTCGCTCCAACCAAAAAGCAACAGATAATCAACAGGTTACGCCAGAATCGGGGTCTTGTCAGAATGTAGCGAGGAATCGGTTCGATTTCGATTATTTTTTCTTCCTCATGGGGCGGCAAGCGCAATAGAATTGAGATATAAATCAGATACATCGTCAACAGAATGATACTGTCGTAGATTGTCAATGAAGCTTTAATGACTATTACGAACATGTACAAAGTCGGCACAAGAAGGCCCATTAATTCGACAGAGTGTTCTCGGTCCAACTTAACATTATCCAGGTTGCCTCGACGTCTCTTTTTATTGATATTAAATGCGGCCGCGACGAAGTAAATCAACGGCCAGCCTAAACCGATTAGAAGTCGAAGCGCTCCGGTAAAATTAGCGGTGGCCAGGCCGATATTTTCGGGAGTCGGAACTTGACCAGCCCGCCAGGCGATTACTCCTTCCACGGCGAATTCGGGCAGCGTTTGAATAAGGGCCAGCATCGTTAAAGCAAACCCCTGTGATATCAGAAACTGGGCCGATTCGGCTCCCCAGGCGATTATCAAGGCCGCGCCGATTATCGAAGGAAAGGTCCAGAGAGCGTTCCAGGCCGAAGCCTTGGCGGCCTCGGCGGTAAGCTGTTTAACTTCTTCTATCAATTTATCCTCTTATTATTTTTGAGACTATGTCGGTTTTGGTGATGACGCCGATTAATTTGTTTTCGGATACGACCATAAGCCGTTCGGCGTTTTGTTTTAAAAGAAGCGAGGCGGCTTCAGTGAGAGGGGTATCGACCGAGACGGTGATTGGGTCGGTCACAAGTATTTCCCCAACTTTTACGGTTTGCGATTTTTTCAAGATTTCTTCAAGGGAATCTATGTTGGGTTGATTAGTCCTTTTAGTCAGAAACTCCTCATATCGAGGCAGGGCATATTTAAGCAGGGCGCTTTCGGACACCTCGCCTAATAATCTGCCGGAGTTGTCCACGACGGGAAGGCCGCTGATTTTATATTTGAAAATCAAATTTACCGCTTCTTTGATGGTCTTATCAGGAGTAATTGTCGGTGGCTCAGATGTCATCACGTCGCCCACAATCAGGTCGCGTTCGATATTGATGTCGGTATTATGGATTATGTCCAGCACTTCCTTCGGCGATTTTGCCGCCAACAGTCTTGGGAGCGTATCCGGGCGGCGGGCGAAATTCGCCAAACCGGACAGACTTTGCAGATAAGCTTTGGAGATATTGCGCGGCGTCAGCAGGAGGATGACCAGCTGTAAAGGCTTATTATCGGGAGTATCGGCAAAGACCCCTTCCGGGAAAATACCGAGTACTACATACAAACCGGTGACGATATCGGTGCGGGCGTGGGGAAATGCGACACCTCGGCCCATCGATGTATTGCCAAGCCGTTCGCGTTCGTAAACGGCGCTGATAATTTCATCGCTGTTTTTATCGGGGTATTTGCCGCAGAAAACCAGGGCGAGTTGGCGGATAGCTTCATCCTTGGTGGCGGCTTTTAAATCGATTTTTATTAAATCTGGATCGAATATCTTGCTAAGATTCATTATCGGCCACCGGTCTGGCGGTGATTTCATTACGGAAATTTGTTTCTCTGTTTATATAGCGATACATTTTTTCGGGCGTGATTATGCCGCCGGAAACCGCAAGTTTAATGCCCTCTTCGACAGGCATATTTAAAAACACCACCTGTTCCGGCGGAAAAAATATGGCGATTCCAGTAAACGGAGTGGGCGTCGAAGCAATAAAAACGCAAAGGAGTTCGCGGGATTGCCCATCTCCTTCCAATTTGGTTTGATTGGCCAAAAATCCCAGCGCGTAAATTCCAGGACGCGGATATTCAACTAATACGACCGATTTAAAAATCTTCTTTTGTGGTAATGTCAGGGCCTGCACAAATTGCTTAGCGGAACCGTATATAAAATTCACCAGCGGTATATGAAGCAATAAAAATTCCCACAGCCGCAGTATTTTTTTGCCGAGAACATTCGCCGCCAAAAAACCAGTAATCATAATCAAAACGAAAGTGATAATGATTCCCACAAACGGAAAAAAGTAGGCATGACCAAACAGTTTCACAACCAGCGGTTCCACGATATCATCCACCCATTGTACCATACCTTTGAGAAGCACAAAAGTCAGTATCAACGGCACAATCACCAACAAGCCTGATAAGAAGCTGTTGCGGAATATTTTTTTCAGTTGACCAGTAATATTCATGGCTTAATAATATTACTAATACAACCTGTTAGTCAACAGCAATCGGACATGTCCGAACCTCGATATCATATAATGATTTTCGGCAGGAAGGCGCTGTAATTCAAAGTGGCGATTCGGGTTGTTGCAGAACTAATCATGGTCAGGCGAGAACCTTGAGGTTTATAACAGTATTATGTTTCAGCTTCCCCCCCCGTCCTCTCCGGCGCGAAAAAAGTCATCCGCTGGATGGCGTGTGTATTAAGATTAATACGAATTGCGGTCAGGTCTCTGGACCTGACCGCACAAGATACATAATTCGAAACGCTAATGTTTTCGACAATTAGCGGGTGTCGAAAGCCAAGGTTTCGACCAATAAATTTTAAAAAATAAGAGACCGAAGCAAGCCCACGATTGCGCCTCCAAGTACAAGCCATACCGAGTTGACCTGATATCGTAATATTACTAGAAACGCCACGATGGCGAGAATGATGGCGAATGGGTCAATCAAAGAAGCCCGGGCAAGTTGCCAGGTTACGGCGGCCATCAAGCCAAGGGCGGCGATGTTGACTCCATCCAGAAAATTGCCAGCATATTTAGAGCGCCGTATTTTCGGAATTAGCGGGTTCGAGATTGCGACAAACACGAACGAAGGAAGGCAGATGGCAATTGTAGCCACGGTGGCGCCGGAAAAACCACCAAGAAGGTA
>JAAYTW010000322.1 GCA_012517955.1 Candidatus Zixiibacteriota bacterium
ATGAGGGTCCGCGTGGAAAAAGCCATCCTCAAAAATCATTTTCAAAAACAGCCGCGAACCGTTTTGGCAAATCACTTTGGCGTCGCAGCCTCTGGCTTTGAGCTCATCGATACGCGATATCTTTATCCCGACAATTTCCTCCATCGTCATCACTTTGGAGGTTGTCAGCTCCCAGAATATTTTGGGAATTTTGATTCCCGGTTCATCCTTGAAATTGTTGGCGAAAATTTCGGTGTTGCGGGCTTCGTTGATAAAATTCAGTTCCTTATAAGTCGAACGAGCGAACTCCTCGACGATACGTTTGGGTTCGAACTGCTGGCTTTCCGGAACGTTCTTCTCCAGCATATCCGCGATATCGTTGAGTATCCGAATGTCGGCGTCGATTATTTTCTTGATTCCCTCCCGCTGGATTTTCACCACCACCGGCGTGCCGTCTTTTAATTTCGCGCGATGTACCTCCGATAACGAGGCCGAAGCTATCGCTGTCCGGTCGAATTCCGCGAAATGCTCCTCGATACTTTTACCGAGCTCTTTTTTAATGACAGCTTCGGCCACCGGCCATGGCATCGGATCGACCTGATCCTGTAACTTTGATAATTCCTCTATGTAATCATACGGAAGCAAAAATGGGCGGGTCGACAACACCTGTCCCAGTTTCACGAATGTCGGGCCGAGTTCCTGCATCGCCAGACGCACCCGCACGGGCGTGCTCTGCCCAAGCGCTTTTTCGCTGGGCTTTTTGGCGCCGGGCCGGAACGGCGATATCAGATTCATCCGATAGACGAATTCGCCGAATCCGTATTTTACCAACACCGCCGCAATCTGACGGTAGCGGATTAGATTTTTCAGCCCGATATCGGGACGAGGGATTGCCATCTTCTATTCAGCCTTTTGTTTTCGCGTAGGCACAAACATGGGATCATCGCATAAATTAATCCGTAGGGGCGTATAGCTATACGCCCCTACGCGAAAAACAAATTTATTTTATTTTATAGATTCCTGCTTTTTCATCATGCGCGCTCATTGCTTTCGCGTAGGGGCAAGGCATGCCTTGCCCCTACAATATCAGTTCAGTCAGGTCGTAATCCCGAAAAAATCGGAACGTGACCCGATCGACAATCAATTTCCCAGTTTGCTTTTAATTTCGGCCACTTCCGCCGATAATTGATCCACTTTCTTAGCCAGCTCGTCGATTTTGATAATAAGATTGAACTTGTTCATGGCCGATTCGACCTGTTTCTCGACCGAATCTTTAATCTTCTCGGTTGACTTGTCGAATTTATCGGCCATCTTTTTGATAGCTTCGGCTTTTTCGGTTTGGGTCATCTCCCCTTTTTTCACCAGTTCGTCGAGCATCTCTTCGGCCTTTTCTTTGGACAGATTGACCGCTCCGATTGCCGCCAGCATTAGTTTCTTGGCTACGTCCATGACATTAGCTCCTCTCTTCAACAGAAGTTGGACAATTACATTATCGTCATTTTTGGAATCATTGTCACTTTTATTTGACAGCGCCCAGGCCAGCGTTTGAACCGTGATATCGTTGCCGGTCGCATTATCGATTACCTTGACCTCCAGCCCGCTATTAACCAGCCGAGCAATCTCGTCGATAGTGATTACCTTCCGATTTTCGGTATCGTAGAAAGTACGGTTTTTGTAACGTTTTATCAATCTCATTATCAATCTTCCTGATTGCCGTCACTTTATTTATCGTGCACCGCACAATAAAAGTTCCAAAAAATTTTAGAAAACTACCAGCTTCCGCCAGCGCCGCCGCCGCCGGTTGACCCGCCACCAAAACCGCCGAATCCACCGAACCCGCCCGAACTGCCGCCTGAACCGCCCCAACCACCCGAACTTCTGCCAAGTCCGCTTCCCAAAAGAAACCAGAATAGATTCGATCCGGTTGACCCGCCGCCGCGACGTCCCCTGCCCTTTCCAATCATAGATAGAATGATGAAAATAATAAAAATCAGAAAAATCCAGTTGCTGGATTGCGGCCGGTTTCGTCTTTGTTTTGGGTAGTCTAATTTTTCCCCGCCCACTACTTTACCTATTTTATTAACAGCCTCCTTGATACCGCCGGCATAATCCCCCTGCCTGAAACGCGGCGCCATTTCGTTGCGATAAATTTGACCGACAAGTCCATCGGGCAAGTCCCCTTCAATACCATAACCTGTGGTAATCCAGGCCTTGCGATCTTTTATCGCCACTAAAATCAACACCCCTTTATCTTTCCCTTTTTTTCCAACCCCCCAGGTTTCGTAATACTTGAGACTCAACTGGTCTACCGGAACCCCTTGAAGTTCAGATAAGGTAACAACCGCAATCTCCACGCCCGTACTTCTTTCGATTTCCTCAATCATCTCAGTAATCTCGTTTATTGAAGCAGCATCAAGAATACCGGCAAAATCGTTAACATAACCGATAGGGCGAGGAATATTCTGGGCAAAAATCGATATGGTCGATAAAATCAAGAACAACAAAACAGCGGTCTTTTTCATATCAGGATTATACACGCTTATACAGCAATCGGTCAAGTTATAAAACAACTCGAAAAATATAGTTGGAAAATGTAATTGGCCGTCGGCCTATTTCGCAACCGACATCAAAACGACTTTTACCATATTGAGGAGTCGTTCGCAGGAAAATGGTTTTTTGATAAACAGGTCCCCCCCCGCTTTGAACGACATTCCGGCATCGTCTTTGGCATCTTTACCTGTCAAGAAAAGCACCGGGATACTCATAGTTTGGGGGTCCTTTTTCAGTTTCGCACAAACCTCATAACCATCCATTACCGGCATCATAATATCTAACAAAATCAAATCGGGCCGGAAAGTTTTCGCGGTTTCCAGGCCGGCAGGCGATGAATTCTCGACTTTGACCATGTATCCCGCGTTAACCAAAAAAGCCTGGATTATTTCGGTGATTTCCGGCTCATCATCGATTACTAATATTTTGCTTTTTGCGCTCATCTACCTATCCCCTGGCTCTAAAAAATCGATTCGGCGGTCTTCCCAAATGTTGTTTAACTCGTTGATGTTTTTATCATCAGCGTCTACAACATTTATATCGGCAACGAATGTTTCTTCTTTATCTGATGAAGCGCAATAGAGAACGTTTCCTTTGCAATCGGTTACTTGGCTCTGGCCCGTGAAACGACATTCTAACCCGCCTCGATTTTCGACCCCTATCCGATTAGCGGTGATTGTGAAAACCCGATTTTCTATGGAACGGGTGGTCATGGCATTCTGGCAGTAGGGCATCACTAAGTTGACGGGATGGCAAATCACTTGCGCCCCCATCAGGGCCAACCGGCGAGCGACTTCAGGGAATATCCAGTCGAAACAAATCATCATGCCAAGCCTGGCTTCCCGAAAATGGACTATTTTCAATCGGGTGTTACCGGGGTCGAAAAGCTGTTTTTCTTTATAAAAAAGATGAAGCTTCCGATAGACAACCGGCCGGTTGATACCATCCACAAATGCACAAGAATTGAACAAGCCATCGGGGGCCTTCTCAGGAAATCCATAAACGATACCGGCGTTGTTGGCGCGGGCGAATTGGCCGAGGGTTACCGCGGTGAATCCCGATTCTGCCGGTTCGGCCAAAGACATCAGTTCGGCCCGGGATTCGAAAACATAGCCGGTGGCGAATAGCTCCGGTAAAACATAGATATCGGCCGGCATCGATTGCATGAACGCAATAGCCCGATTAACATTTTTTTCGATTTGGCCGAATTCGGGATAGATTTGAACGAACGCGATTTTCATAATAATCCAGATTAATTCCATGTTGGCGGTTTGGCAAGAGGTTTTTGGAAAATCGGCGTTATCGATTAAATCCCGCCCCAAGGAATTCGAACGCGATATTTCATGCCCTTAAGCTATGTCTCGCGATTCGCCATTCGCCCCTTCCGGATGTCCCTTGCTATTCTTTCCCTTATTGGTTATCCTTTCTCTATGGCAAAAGATAATAGAGTTAATCTCAAAGAATTAACGCTGAATGAGACCATCAAGCTCGTAAAAGAGCTGGGCAAGGAACAATATACCGGCAAACAATTATACAAATGGATATTTAAACATGGCGTGCACGATTTTTCGGCAATGACCGATCTATCGAAAGATTTCCGGGAACTTCTGGAAGTGGCCGCCGTGGTTAAAAAACTGACACTCGTCCAGACATTCAAATCATCCGACGGCACCCGCAAGACCGTCTGGGAACTCGAGCCGGGCAACTATATCGAATCGGTGCTCATCCCCGATGACGACAGGCTGACACTGTGCATCTCCAGTCAAGCAGGCTGTCCGGTGGGATGTCAGTTCTGCGCCACAGGATTAGGGGGATTCCGCCGCAACCTGACGGCAGGCGAAATTTACGACCAGTACTTGTTAACGAAACTGTCGCTTCCTGATAATACCCCCATCACGAATATCGTTTTTATGGGAATGGGCGAGCCGTTTCTGAATTACAATAACGTAATCAAAGCGGTGCAAATCTTAAACGATACGTTGGGGGCGGGCTTAGCGGCTCATCGAATAACAATATCGACAGTGGGTTATGTGGAATCTATCAAAAGGCTGGCGGATGACCACCCCCACCTGGGGCTGGCGATATCTCTACATAGCGCCGTCGAGTCGACTCGCAAGCTTCTGATACCTATCGCAAAAAAATATTCGTTAGCATCATTAAAAGAGGCGGCCAAATATTTTACGGAAAAAACAGGCGAACGGGTGACTTTTGAATATCTGCTGATAAAAGATATCAACGATTCGATAGACGACGCACGGGCGCTGGTGGAGTTTATCAAGGGGATTCCCTGCAAACTTAACCTTATCGCATTCAACAAGGTAGGCGGAACGGCTTTCGAGCCGCCGTCGGAAAAGCAATTGCTGGCTTTTCGCGATTACCTGTATCCAAGGGCGCCGGTGGTGACTTTACGCAAATCGATGGGGGCGGATATCGGGGCGGCCTGTGGGCAATTAGCCGGGCGGTTGAAAAAGCCCCGATAGACTTGAGAGATTAAATCGGCAATTTTCATGAATTTAGTTAAAATATGCTTGCCAAAAATAAATTTTTGAAATATCATTCAATAGGTATCTGAATGAAAAGATAGGCGTGATTCCGCTTTTCGGATTCCGTCGATTTTTTAGACATCAAAGATAATAAGCCTCGCAGTGAATTTTGGGGAAATAAACCAGAATATGTAAATGTTTTAATAACCTTAAAACTGAGGGAAAGGGTTATGAAAAAAGTAATTTTATTGGTCGTTCTTTGCGCCGCCGCGATTGCTTATGGACAAAATATCCAGTATTACTCCTCGGCGCTCTGGACCGAAGCGAAGGATATTGAAGTATCCGGAAACTATGCCTATGTAACCTTTTATAATTGTTTTGCTGTTCTTGATATCAGCAACTTAAGCAACCCTCGCTTGGTTGCTAAAGTGCCATTTACATATCCCTGCGGCAATCTTGACCTTTACAATAACTACGCCATCGTGGCCAACCATGAAGCGGGCGTTCAGATTATTGATATCAGCAATCCCCTAAATCCAGTAAGAGTTGCGTATCGTCCAACGTTGGGCAAGGCGGTTGATGTCGATGTCATGGGTTCAAACCTTTATGTGGCCGATTTAGAAGCCGGCTTGACGATTCTTGATATTTCAAACCCGCTGATGCCCGCCTGGATTACCACATTCAATACTCCAAACGAGGCTTGGGGCGTCGATTTGGTCGGTAATTACGCGTATGTCGCCGACGGTGATTCCGTGTTGGTGATAAACATCTCCAACCCAGCCTCGCCGATGCGAACGGGAGCCTACAATACCGATGGTTGGGCGATCGCTATCGTTATCCAGGGAACTATCGCCTATGTATCGGATACCTACAATGGAATGTTGCTGATAAATATCAATAACCCCGCGAATCCCAGTTTGATTTCGCAGTATCCGGGGATGTACACGACCAGAGTGGCGTTACAGGGTAACTACGCGTATGTAACCGACCTTGTAGCCGGATTGGAAATCGTAAATGTAATCAATCCGGGAAGCCCTATCAGAATGGGCGGAATCACGACTAATGGTCAGGCAAACTCGGTCGTTGTCAACCCCAATTATGCGTTCGTGGCGGATGGCCCCACCGGAGTCGATATTATCAACATCAACGATCCGGCGAACCCGAATCTCGTCAGTGAATTTTTTACCAGCTACAGCTACAAGGCGATTACCGATCTTTCATTCTGCTATGTGGCTTGTTGGGATGCCGGGCTTCAAATTATCAATATAAGCGACAGAAACAATCCGGTGTTCGTATCACGGTTAGACACGCCTGGCAAAGCGATGGATTTGGCCAAGAGCGGCAATTTCGTGTATATCGCCGATAGACAAAACGGCCTGGTTGCGGCAAATGTATCAAATCCGGCCACTCCAACTTTAGCCGATGGTTACGATACTCCTGGTTTCGCCCAAGCGGTTGATATTTACTGCAGTTTCTGCTATGTGGCTGATTACACATCGGTGCAGGTTATAAGTATCACCAATCCCAATAACTTGGTCTACACGACTCAATTGACACCTTCCGGCAACCCGATAGACGTTTTCGTTAACGGAAACAGATTGTATGTGGCTTGCGAAACCGGCGGGTTATATATCTATTCGCTGGTCGATCCCGCCAATCCCACCCTTCTGGGCAGTTATCTGGCTGATGGCAACGTGCGAAAAGTATGTGCCGAGGGCAACTATGCCTATCTTGGAGTCGATGGGCACGGGATGGAAATCGTTGATGTGACCGACCCCGCCAGCGTGATTTTCAAATCGAGTTTCGCCACAGAAGACAACATTTACGATTTGTTCTTCATGTCAAATTTCGTGCATGTGGCTCAGGGTATCGGCGGTTACACTGTTTTAAATGTAATCAACAAAGAACATATCACCAGGGCCGCGCATTACGATTCGCCGGGTCTGGCGATGGGTGTAACAGTTTACAACGACATAACCTATTTGGCCGACCGACTTTCCACGATTCTGCTGTTCTTCCAGGATTTTACGCCGGGCGATGTTAATGGCGACGGCAGTATCACCCCTGCCGATGTTACCTACCTGGTGCGATATTTGAAGGGACTTGGCCCCGCGCCGGATCCACTCTTAAGAGGCGATTGCAACGGCGATTGTGTCGTCAACACGGCTGATGTAACATATTTGGTAAGATATCTGAAAGGTCTCGGCCCGGCGCCCATTAGAGGCGATTGCAGGTAATAATACAAGGAGGTATTTATTTGATTAAGAATTGCTCGATTGCGTTCGGCGCGATTCTACTGGCCATGATTTTGGTGATGGGATGCGCTAAAAAACAACCGCCTCCCAAACCGGTTTTGCCAAAAGGCAATGTTGTATGGACAGAAAAAGCGGTCGCTAAGCCGGGTGAGACTTTCGCCCTGAAAGTTTATATAGCCACTATCGATACCCTGGCAGGCGTGCAGATTCCGCTGTTTTTCAGAAACGATAATATCAAGTTGATTTGCGATTCGGTCAGCTTTGAGGGTGGTTTGCTTGAAGATTTCATGTTTCATGATGTCAAAATACCGCTGACCTGCCCCCTATGCGGCGCTAAATACGATATGTTCGATAACCCGCCCAAGGAGCCGGGCAAATGCGATAAAGACGGCTCGGAATTAGTTCAAAGCGACCAGGCCGTGTTCTTTATGGCAATCGCGACGATTGACCCCAAACGCGACGTTAAGCCGATATATCCCGGCGAGGGGCTTCTGGCCACGGTTTATTTCACCGTACCTAAAGATTCGCCCAAAGGCGTGGTTCCCGTTACGCGCGGGATGATTCCTCACCCGACCGTAAGCTTGGTCTTTTCGATTTGGAACGAGCGCGGTGATGACCTCAACGGACAGCTCGCTGACGGCTCGATTGAAATTCAGTAATATATTGAATGCGAAAAGCAAACCTCGGATTGCCAACAATCCGAGGTTTTTTCATGTAATACAATATCGGGCTATTTACTTGCTTCGCCGGATTTCGCTTTAGATGTAACAACCTCCGGCTTGCTGTTTTCGGCGGCCGCCGCCTTTTTATATTCGGCTGAACGATAATCAGTGGCGTAGAATCCTGTGCCCTTTAGAAGGAATCCGGCGCCGCCGCTGATTACGCGTTCTGCTTTCCCCTGACAACGCGGGCACTCCTCAATCGGCGGGTCAGTCATCTTCTGGAAAGCCTCGAACGCATCGCCGCATTTAAGGCATTTGTACTGGTAGGTAGGCATCAGACCCTCTCCTGAACTTCTTTGGAATACAGTTTTCTGATATCATTTTCATCGATAAACTGCTTGAAACGCTCGATTGTTTCGAAGTTACGTCTCGGCAAAAACCGGATAATCCAATTAGTAGTCATCGGCGAAATACTGATAACCGGTATGCCGCGATTGTAAGCCTCCCAAACCTCAATGGAGGTTCCCAGCGAGGCCTGCGGAAGGTAGGCTATCAGCAGGTCCGAATTATAAACCTCATTAAGGTGCTTGAAAAAAGTCTGCCTGGCTTGCTCATCATTGTAGTGCACCGACATTTCATGCCCCTCGAAAGGATCGAATAATTCAATATCCGGATATCTGCTCCGCACGATATCTTTTATAGTTTCACGATAGTTTTGGGCATGAATATCCGTCCCCAGATGAGACCCTTGAATGATGCCCGCGAAAAATATTTTCATCTGTTACTCACAATTAAAAAAAGCCAATTGGCCGCCGCCGCCAAACCTATCAAAATCTTTCCAAAAAGCGCGGCCTTAGGGCTTAGTTTCACCTCTATTTTAATATGCAATATAAATTCGAAAAGTTTCAAAAGCGAGAATAAAAAAAGGCCGACACAAAAGGTTACCAAAAGTGGATTAAAGCCGAACATCCCGACTATCCGGCCGCCATATAAGGCGTTGACGGCCCGAGAGGCTCCGCAAGCAAGGCAAGGATAGCCGGTAATCTGATGAAACGGACAGGCGAAATGCGGCAGGAATGGCCAGATGACGACCATTCCAATCAGTAAAATGCCCCATATTACATGGATAGATAAAGGTTGATTATGCGATTTGATGAAGATACGCATTTTAACGCGTCATCCCTAAGAATCCAATCAGCCAAAACAGTGAAAAACAACAACATGCGCATACTATTAAGGTAGGCAATATCACGACCAGAATCGCATTGCCGATACTGGTCTTATGAACCTTGCTTATCCCGATAATCGTCAAGACGATTTGCCAGATTGGAGCGATAATATCGCCGATAATTGGTATGATTCGGAAAAAAGCCGGTCCTTCGGAATAGGTCACGATGCGAAACGAGGCTTCATAATCATGTTTTTCCCAGCCGAATATGGATAGCAACAGATGAATAATCCCCGACCAGATAAAAAATCCGGCGGTGGCCGCAAACGGAAATATAAACAACGAAATTATATTCGAATATGATTGAATTCGTTGATTAAACTCGACAAAATCATAGTCAAACGAACTAGACATCGACGGCAGCCACTTGGCGAAATCGAACATCTGGTTGAAAATCTGCGAATAGGTTACTTGGAAAATCGTTCCGATAAACCCTATAATAAGCGCATAAAGTAAGGGATTGCCGATTCCGCCCTTAACCGACATCTTTTCGAAAAATTTCTGTGGGTTAAAACAACTCTCTTTCCAGGTTTCGAACAACGCCCCCAAAAATCCTAAACTCTTCTTATCCTCCCAGGGAACGTAATAAATCGGCGGTTGTTCCGATGGCGGGGTTTGCGATTGACCGGTGTTACCCGATTCCCCCAAGCTTACAACAGGGGCTGTCTCGCTTGTGGCTTCAAATGGAGAACCGCAATAGGGACAATATTTTACGCCGGATTCCGATTCGGATGTATGACCGCAACGTTGGCAATACTGGATCATAGGCAACCTCACTTTTATTGTTTTAACCCATATTCGCGATTATTATAGAAAATATCGTGGCATTTTTAAAGGAAATTTATTCAAATATCCGGTTTTACAATTTCCATGTAAATATAATAGTTCAAAAATCACGGTCCTCATAGCCAAATAGTGAACTTCGGATGCCCAACGATTCGATTGATTATCAGCCGCCTGATAACAACAAGGCGTGTTTTGTGTCCCTACATGTAAATTATATTTATAACATGCTTTAGGCTTATAACGCTATCCGGACTTTTTCCTTTCGGGATCGGATAGATAACCATAAATGAATTTGTCCAGGTCTCCATCCATAACCCCCTGCACATCGGATGTTTCGACGCCGGTGCGATGGTCTTTCACCATATTATAAGGATGGAACACATAGGAACGAATTTGCGAACCCCATTCGATTTTTTTCTTATCGGGTTCTTTCTGGGCTTGCTTGGCTCTTTCGATTTCGGCGTAATGTTGATAAAGCCGCGACCGCAGAATTTTCATGGCGGATTCTTTATTTTTATGTTGCGATCTTTCCGTCTGGCATTGCACGACGATTCCGGTCGGGAAATGGGTGATACGAACCGCCGACGAGACTTTGTTTACGTTCTGGCCGCCCGCCCCGGAAGCTCGAAAAGTGTCGATACGGATTTCCTCATCACGAATTTCCACCGAGATATTATCTTCGACTTCGGGGATAACATAAACCGAAGCGAAAGATGTGTGTCTCCGCTTGTTGAAATCGAACGGCGATATCCTCACGAGACGATGCACGCCGGATTCGGCTTTGAGATAACCAAAAGCATACTCGCCTTTGATTTCAACCGTTACCGATTTGATACCAGCCTCCTCCCCAGCTTGAAAATCAAGAATATCGGTCTGATAGCCTTTGGTCTCCGAATAGCGAAGGTACATCCGCAAAAGCATCTGAGCCCAGTCCTGTGATTCGGTGCCGCCGGCGCCGGGATGGATTTCAAGAATGGCGTTTTTTACATCATCCTCGCCCGATAATATCGACTTGAATTCGAAATCCTCAATTTCGGACGCCAATACAAGCGATTGTTCGGCCACCGCTTGAATGGCCGATTCATCCTTTTCCGATTCGGCCAACTCGGCCAGTTCAAGCAGGTCAAGGGTCTCTTTATAAAGCGCATTCCAGCGATTTATTATGTTTTTTTTTCTATCGAGGTCGCGGAGAATCGATTGAGCTTTCAGGTTATCGTTCCAGAAATCGGAGGCCTGCGATTTCTCCTGAAGTTCATCCGCTTGTTTGGAGAGCGATTCGATGTCAAAGATACCCCCTTAATTTCATCAAACGGTCTTTGAGACCGGGCAGGTTCGTTTCGGATACCTTGGGCATTTATTTAATCCAATTAATCTTGAAAAAGCTCTTTTTGCCGATTTTAATAGTATTCGGCTGGTTTAAATCGATTTGATAATCTTTGTTGGTTATTTTAGCCCCGTTTAGCATCACGCCGCCGCCCTGAATAAGACGGATGGCCGCGCTATTGGAATTGGCGACGCCCGACATAACAATGACCTTGACAATCCAAATCATTTGTTCGGGGCTGGAAATATCCAGAACTGGAATATCATCGGGAACTTCTTTTTTCGAGAACTTCATCTCGAAATCTTCGCGAGCGCGAACGGCGTCGGCGCGGCTGTGATAAAGTTCAACGATAGCTTCTCCCAGCTCCTTTTTGAGAATCATCGGATTAAACGATTTATCTTCAAGTTTGGCTTTAACCGACATGAGCCTTGATTCGTCGATTTCGGTGGCCAGCAGAAAATAATTGTAAATCAGGCTGTCCGGAATGGACATCACTTTACCGAACATTTCGATTGGCGATTCATTTATACCGATATAATTTCCCAGCGATTTCGACATTTTTTCAACCCCATCGGTGCCCACCAACAGCGGCATCGTGATAACGGTCTGCGGTTTTTGGCCGTAGCGTTCTTGCAGAGCCCGCCCGACAAGCAGGTTGAATTTTTGATCGGTTCCACCAATTTCAATATCGGCGCGCAAAGCCACCGAATCGTATCCTTGCATCAAAGGATACATGAATTCCATCAACGATATGGGATTCCCAGCCTTATAACGTTTTTCGAAATCGTCGCGTTCCAAAAGCCGCGCAATTGTGTAATAGGATGTTAGTTCAAGCACACCGGCGAAATCCATTTTTTTGAACCATTCGGAATTAAATCGGATTTCTGTCGTTTCCGGGTCGAGTACTTTGAATATTTGCTTCTTATAGGTTTCGGCATTTGCCAAAACTTCCTCTTCGGTGAGACGTTTGCGGGCGCTGTTTTTCCCCGATGGGTCACCGACCATGCCCGTATAGTCGCCTATCAGGAATATCACACGATGACCGAATTTTTGAAATGTCCGCAATTTGCGAATCGATACCATATGTCCGATATGAATATCGGGCGCCGTCGGATCGAACCCCTGTTTTACGACGAGCGGTTTGCGGTTGGCGACCGACCATTCAAGCGCCTTCTTTAAATCATCGACTTGGATGATTTCCTCGGCGCCACGGGCGATTTCGGCAAACTGAATTTCGACTTTTTCTTTCATCAAGCAACCTTTTCCAACTTTGAAAGTATATAATATAAATCTAATGGGCAGGCAAGAATTAACTATTATTTCGCTTGACCTTAAAAGGCGATAAGATGATAATTGACCGCGGGTATGGAAGATAAAAAGCGCAAGAAAAAAAATCGTTTGGCCGTGGCAATCGGCGCCGGAATGTTGGGCGTCTTTTTGCTTGCCGTAATCGGCTTAATCGCGATATTTCAATCGGACCTACCGTCACTGGATCAACTTCATAATATTCAACCGAGCTTGGCGGCGCGTGTTTTAGATAAAAACGGCAAATTGCTTAAAGAATTTTATAAACAGCGCCGCTTGATGGTTCCCTATGAAAAAATCCCTCCATATATGACCGATTGTCTATTGGCCGTGGAGGATCGCCGTTTCTATGACCATTGGGGAATTGACTTGAGGCGGCTGGCCGGAGCTTTCATTCATAATATAGTGAGTCTGGATTTGACTTCGCAGGGAGCCTCGACGCTGACCCAGCAACTGGCGCGGTCTTTATTTTTGTCGCCCGAAAAAATAGTCTCTCGCAAAATCAAAGAGGCGCTGACCGCTATCAAGATAGAACAAACATATTCCAAACAGCAAATTTTGGAACTGTATTTGAACCAGCATTATTTCGGAAAAGGAGCGTATGGTATTGAAGCGGCCGCCAGTACATATTTTTCGAAACACGCCAGCGAATTGACCCTTCCTGAATGCGCTGTTTTAGTCGGCCTCTTAAAATCGCCCAATCCCTATAATCCGATAAACCATCCCGATAAAGCCACCCGCCGCCGCAACATCGTTTACAAAGCCCTGGTTGAGTGCGGCAAGTTGACCCGGCAGGCGGCTGACAGCCTTTCGAAATTGCCGCTGACAATCAACCCCAGCGATGAACGCAATGGGACAGCGCCGTATTTCACGGAAATGATTCGCCAGTATTTATCTGACAAATACGGTGAGGAAGCTCTCTACAACAGCGGCCTGACCGTGTATACGACTCTTGATGAAAGTTATCAGGAATACGCCGAAACGGCGGTGAGAGTGAAACTCGCCGAGTTACAAAATCAGATGCAAAAATATATCAAACCCGGCAATCCAAAATACGCGCAATACACCATCGCCGTTCCTGATGAAACCAGGCCGGGAACAACATACAGAATCTATAAGCAGATACAGGCGGCGTTGCTATGCCTCGACAACCGGACCGGCGCCGTCCTCGCCTATATCGGGGGAAAAGATTTCGACCAGAGTAAATTCAATCGAGTAGTTCAGGCTCTCCGCCAACCAGGCAGTTCTTTTAAGCCGATAGTCTATACCACCGCTATCGACAACGGATTCAAACCGACCGATTTATTCATGGATTCGCCGATTGTATTAACGGCCGGCGGCCAGGAGTGGCGGCCATCCAATTTCGATGAAAAATTCGAGGGAGAGATGACGCTCCGTGACGCTTTAAAGCAATCCCGCAACCTGGTGGCGATTAAGTTGATGATGGAACCGACCGTTACCGCCGAGCAAGTGATTGACTATGCCCAAAAAATGGGAATCACAACCAAACTTATCCCTGTGCCTTCCTTGGCAATCGGCTCATGCGAAGTTACGCTTTGGGATATGACCAGCGTATTCTCTATATTTCCAAACGGCGGTATCCGACGGGAACCTTACTATATCACTAAGATTACTGACCGTTACGGGACAATTATCTATGAAAAAAAGAAATATGAACAGACGGAAGTATTATCCCCGCAGACCGCTTACATCATGACTAATATGCTTCAATCGGTCATCGATAATGGCACTGGTTATCCAGCCAGAGCCATGGGATTTGACCGTCCCGCCGGCGGCAAAACAGGTACGACCAATGAGCATACCGACAACTGGTTCATAGGATTCACGCCTCAAATAACCTGCGCGGTCTGGGTCGGTTATGACGATAAAACAACTATCGGTATCTGGAAAGGGGAGGTCGGCGCTACCACCGCTCTGCCAATCTGGACGGAGTTTATGAAATCGGCTTGTTCCGATTTGCCGGTGGAGGATTTTGCCGTACCGGAAGGTATCTTTACGGCGACGATTTGTCTGGAATCGGGCAAACTGGCTTCGCCAAGATGCAGCAGGGTCGTTACCGATATTTTTACAGAACGAACCTTACCTAAATCTCAATGTGATTTAAAGCATTATGGCGACTCTTCGGCGCGCAATAAAGAGGGCAGGTTTAAATCCGACGATGACAAAGGCAAGAAAAGATTTTAGCGAATCGTATCTCGTCGGTAATCGGATACAGCGATATCAAATATCCCATCCGCAAGCGGATACAACCTTCAAGTCAGCGCTCGATGCCCCCAGGCAAACAGAATCCCCTAAGCAGCTATAAAATCAACCCCGCTCGATAATCAAGGGCAGACTTTTCGATGGGTTGTCCGAAATGGTGCAACATTCAAGAAATTCATGTTTAAGGTAATCCTCGCTTGGTTTGCCGGAACTGTGAATCTCAAAAATTGCGTCTCCCGTTTTGACGTAATCGCCGATTCGTTTGAATATTTTAAAACCGACCGACAAATCAATCGTTTCGCCCACCCGGGTGCGGCCTCCTCCCATCTCGATAACCAGGCGCCCGAGTCTATAAGTGTCGACAGCTTGCACAAAGCCGTCTCTATTTGCGGCAGCCTCAAATACTCTTTTGGCGGGAGCAAGCGGTTTCCGCGCCGCCATCAAATCAATTTTTCCTTTTTGATACTCGACCATTTCAAAAAATTTACCGAGCGCGGAACCATCAGCAATGGCTTTTTTCATCAGCTCAACCGCTTTATCGCCGGCTGCGACTCCGCCGAGCGCCAGCATCCGTTCGCCCAAGGCGTAGGTGATTTCCATCAGGTCCGCCGGTCCTTTGCCATTAAGGGCCTCCACACATTCATCGATTTCAAGAGCGTTGCCGGCGGCAATCCCTAACGGCTGATTCATATCGGTTATCAGAAAAGCGGCGCCCTTGTTCATGGCCTTACAGATATCAGCTAAGCTTCGGCCAAGCTGATACGCTTGCTCGGTCGTTTTCATGAAGGCGCCATTTCCGCACTTGACATCGAAAACAATTGAATTGGGACCTGCGGCGAACTTTTTAGATAGTATCGAACCGCATATTAAAGGAATAGATTCAACGGTCGCGGTAACATCCCTGAGAGCATACATCTTTCTGTCGGCAGGCGCGATTTCGGGTGTTTGTCCGCTTATCACGCATCCGACCTTATCCACGCCTTCTTTGAATTCATGCATGGATAAATCGGTGCGATATCCGGGAATCGACTCCAATTTATCAAGCGTCCCGCCGGTATGACCTAATCCTCTCCCTGATAACATAGGCACTTTCAAACCGCAAGCGGCAACCATAGGGGCAAGTACAATCGATACTTTGTCGCCGATACCCCCCGATGAATGTTTATCGACATATAGCTTGTTTAGGGGGTCAAATACAACCCTCTCGCCCGATTCAAGCATAGCGATAGTCAAGGCAGCCGTTTCACGGGGCGTCATCGATTTAAAAACCACCGCCATTAAAAATGCCGACATCTGATAGTCGGGAATATCCCCATTGGTAAATCCTTTTACAAAATAAAAGATTTCGTCGTTCGATAATTCTTTTCCATCGCGCTTGGCGGCGATAATCTCAACCGGATTCATATATTGATTATCCTTGCGGTTTTGAATCTTCCAGACGGAAACCTCGGGGTAAAAGTTCACTCAATTTAAATATGGATATTTCCCCCCTATCGTTGGCGCAAATGACCTCAAGTTGAGGGGCGAATTCATAAAGAACTTGGCGACAGGCGCCGCAGGGAGTAGCGGGCGGCGAACAGGATGAAAATATAGCGATTCGTTTAAATTTCCGTTGCCCAGCTGAAACAGCAGCAAACACCGCGCTTCGTTCGGCGCAATTTGTCAGGCCATATGAACTGTTTTCGATATTCGCTCCGGTGAATATCCGTTCATCATCGCAGAGTAAGGCCGCTCCAACTTTAAAGTTAGAGAAAGGCGCATAAGCATTGCTTTGAGCCTTTTTGGCCGCAGCGATTAAATCCGATTCAATCATTTCAATTCCTTCAAAAAACTATCCCCGGCCATCAAGCCGGTTAAACCGAATATCTCGCTTATGGTCGCTCCGATATCCGCGAACGTGCGGCGTATTCCCAGATTTTTGCCCGATAAAGATTGAAAACCCGGTGAATATGCCAACAAAGGCGTGTATTCACGCGAATGGTCGGTTGAGGTCGTCGTCGGGTCACAGCCATGATCCGCGGTGATAATAAATAAATCATCCTTACGCAAAACTGCCAATATCTCCGGTAATCTTGAATCGAAATATTCCAGGCCGCCGGCGAAACCCGCAGCATCGTTGCGATGTCCCCAAATCATGTCGAAATCAACCAGATTCGCAAAAAGCAGTCCATGAAATTCGGTTTTAAGAAAATCAATTATCCGTTCTATCCCTTCTTGGTTCGATTTTGTGTGTTGAGATTTCGTTACGCCACGTCCGGCAAATAGGTCATCTACTTTACCGACGGTTATAACATCATGACTCGATTCCGACAGCAAGTCCAAAACGGTCGGGCCGGTAGGCGGAAGCGAGAAATCCTTGCGATCTGGAGTGCGATAAAATTCTCCCGGTTTTCCCGCGAAGGGCCGGGCAATCACCCGCGATACGCCATGTTCGCCTTGAAGCATCTCTCTGGCCAACCGACAATAACGGTACAGTTCAGATAAGGGGATTAAATCGACATGTGCCGCTACCTGAAAAACCGAATCGGCGGATGTATAAACGATTAGGCTTCCCGTTTTAAGATGAGTCTCCCCCAAACGCGCGATAATTTCCGTTCCGGAGGCGGCCTCATTGCCGATTACCGGCCGGCCGGTTTTACGAACGAATTCATCGATAATCTCTTTCGGAAATCCGTTAGGATATACTGGGAAAGGCTTGTGACTGATAAGTCCGGCAAGCTCCCAATGTCCAATAGTGGAATCTTTTCCGGCCGATTGCTCGGCCAATTTGCCATAATATGCCTTTGGCGATGATGTTTCGGATATTCCTCTAATCGGGATAATATTACCCAAACCCATCCGGCCCATTGTAGGCATCTTTAGCCCGCCGACAGCTTCGGCGCAGTGGCCGAGCGTATTTGAACCCGCATCGCCGTAAGCCTCGGCATCCGGTAATTCACCGACCCCGCAAGCGTCAAGTACAAGAAGACAAACGCGATTGAAACGCATCATTACAATCCTATTATTACAAATTCCAATCAATAACGCAAAATAAAAAAAGGCGGAAGATGTTCCCGCCTTATTTATTTTGGTTTACTTTTCCCCTACTTTGCTTTAGCTTCTTTTTTTTTGTTAGCGGCAGTTCCTTCTTTTTTCGGTTTTTTCTCCGCTTTTTTCTTGGGGGCGGCCTTTTCGGAGGCTTCAGTTTTATCGGGTTTGGCTTCTTTGCTTTCTTTTTCTTCTTTTATCGCTTTTTTAGCGATTAAAAGCTCAACCACAGCCAGAGAAGCGCCGTCACCTCGCCGATAACCCGCTTTGACTACACGAGTATAGCCGCCGTTTCTTTCTTTTAATTCCGGACCGATTTCGGCGAAAAGCTTTTTTAATATTTCCTTATCGCGAATAATGGTAGCTGCCATTCTTCGAGAATGCAAATCGCCTCTTTTCGCGAAAGTGACCAATCTGCTGACTACAGGCGTGAGCGCCTTGGCCCTGGCCAGAGTGGTCGTTATCCGGCCGGCGCGCATAAGAGAGGTCGCCATATTCGCGAGCATGGCCTTGCGGTGATCGGTCTTGACGCCTAGTTTATCGATATTTCTTCCATGACGCATACTATCAAGCCTTTACTGGTTTATCCTCTTTGTATTTTTCAACATCCATGCCAAAAGACAAGCCAAGCTCACTGAGGATGTTATTCAGTTCGTTAAGAGATTTTCTTCCGAAATTGCGATACCGTAACATTTCACCTTCCGATTTTCTGACAAGGTCCTCCAAAGTGATAATATTGGCGGCGCGCAAACAGTTTGATGAACGGACGGAAAGTTCCAGCTCATCCACCCGCATTTTCAGCAGGTTGCGAATCCGCAAAACTTCCTCGTCGATTTTTTCCTCTTCCGCCATCTCAATTTCCTGGTCGACATGACCGAACAATTCCAGATGGTCTTTAAGAAGCTTGGCGGCGAATGCCAGCGATTCCTCCGGAGTAACCGCGCCGTTGGTCCAAACATCCATAATCAATCTGTCAAAATCGGTGCGCTGCCCCACACGGGTATTTTCCACCGTATAGTTCACTTTCGTGATTGGCGAAAACATCGAATCGAGGGCGATTGTATTTATGGGTTGATTGGGTTTTTTATTCAAGTCGGCGGTAACGAAACCGCGTCCGGAATTGATTTCCAGTTCCATACGGAATTTGACATTATCGGTTAGAGTAACTATATGTTGTTGGGGATTTAAAATTTCCACCTCGGCGTCGTGTTCGAAATCGGCGGCCGAATATTCGCCTTTCGCCTTAACATCAAGCGTAACCGTTTTGGGTTCATCGCCGAGAAGTTTTATATTTACCCTTTTCACGTTCAGAACGATATTGGTAACATCCTCATAAACGCCAGGAATGGTGGAAAACTCGTGCTGCACACCATCGATTTTCAGCGCGGTGAAAGCCGCCCCCTGGATTGAGGATAACAAAACCCGCCGCATGGCATTTCCGAGCGTATGTCCGAAACCTCGTTCCAAAGGCTCAATCACGAATCGCCCGTGATTCTTATCGGTAACGCTCTGGTCGATAACCAATTCCTTCGGCATTTGAATGCTTTTCCACTTCATCTTATGATAGCCTCCACAATCCTGGTACAATGATCAAGCAAACTATTTGGAATAGAGTTCGACAATCATCTGCTCTTGCACCAAGGTCGGAATCTGGCCGCGTTTCGGTATTTCCAAAAGCTGCCCTTCCAGTTTTACCTTGTCTAGGCGAAGCCAATCGAACTCCAGGCCTTTACCGGCCTCCTTCAAAGATTCTCTGATAATATCGAGATTCTGGCTCTTTTCGGCGATTTTTATAACGCTGCCGGCCTTAACCTCAAATGACGGTATATTCACTCTTCTGCCATTAACCAGGACATGATTGTGCCTGACAAGTTGCCGGGCGGCTTTGCGCGATGGGGCGAATCCCAAACGATAGACGAGATTATCGAGACGGCATTCCAACAACTGCAGCAAATTTTCACCGGTTATACCCTTTTTCTGAGCTGCCTTGGCAAAATAATTGCGGAATTGCTTTTCGAAAACGCCGTAAATACGACGGGTTTTTTGTTTTTCTCGAAGCTGTAAACCATATTCGGAACCTTTACGGCGCATGTTTTGACCATGCTGACCGGGCGAATAAGCGCGGCGTTCAAATGCGCATTTCTCCGTGATACAACGCGAGCCCTTTAAAAACAGCTTCATGCCCTCACGACGGCAAAGTTTGCAAACGGGACCAGTATACCTTGCCATTTATACTCTTCTCCTTTTGGGAGGTCGGCAACCATTATGGGGTATGGGTGTGACATCCCGAATAGCGCTAATTTCCAGACCCGCCGCCTGGATCGACCTGATAGCGGCTTCGCGTCCGGAGCCCGGACCCTTCACCCATACTTCGACCCGTTTCATTCCCAGGTCGAGAGCCTCGCGGGCACAGCCCTGAGCCGCCACTTGAGCGGCGAATGGGGTCGATTTTTTGGCGCCTTTGAATCCGACTTTTCCGGCGGACGACCAGGATACAACGTTGCCGCGTGAATCGGTGATAGTGATAATCGTATTATTGAAACTTGCCTGGACATGAACCACGCCCAGCGATTCCACTTTCTGAAGTTTTTTCTTTTTCTTTTTCGTGGGTTCAGCCACGTACTCCTCCGTTTATATTATTCTTTTGTTTTTTTCCGACCAATAGTTTTACGCGGGCCTTTGCGAGTACGGGCGTTGGTTTTCGTTCGCTGGCCCCGTACGGGCAACCCGCGGCGATGGCGCAATCCGCGATAACAGCCGATATCAATCAAGCGTTTGATATTCATGCTGACCTCGGTGCGAAGCGCGCCCTCTACTTTATAGTTTTGCTCGATGACGTTGCGCAAGTTGGCAATCTGCTCATCGGTGAGTTTATTCACTCTGATATCCGGGCTAACTTTGCTTTCCTCGATAATTTTTTTGGCGGTAGTGGGCCCAATCCCGTAAATGTATGTTAACGCCACTTCAATTCGCTTATCGCGGGGCAAATCTACTCCTGCAATACGAGCCAATCCAGACCTCCTTTATTAGCCCTGGCGCTGCTTATGTTTGGGGTTATCGCAAATGACCCTGATGACGCCTTTGCGTTTCACGATCCTGCATTTTTCGCAGCGTACTTTAATCGACGACCGAACTTTCACAAAAAACTCCTTAAAATTAGCTATTTATGACGATAAATGATACGGCCACGATTCAAATCATACGGCGAAAGCTCAAGGGTAACTTTATCTCCCGGCAAAATCTTGATAAAATGCATCCGCATTTTACCGGAGATATGAGCCAACACCTGATGGCCGTTGTCAAGCTCGACTTTGAACATCGCGTTGGGCAACGGTTCTATGACCCTGCCCTCAACTTCTATTACATCTTCTTTAGCCATTAGCCACCAATGTTACTTGGTTAATATTACCGGCCCGTCTTCGGTGATAGCAACCGTGTGTTCAAAATGAACCGACCTGGCGCCATCAGCCGTAACAATTGTCCAGTTATCTTTCAAAATCCTAACCTGGTAACCACCCGCGTTAATCATCGGCTCAATCGCAATCACCAAACCCGGTTTTAGCACGATGTTTGTGCCGGGTTTACCGTAATTGGGGACTTGCGGTTCCTCATGCATGCTTTGCCCAATCCCATGCCCCACAAGATCCCTAACGACCGAGTACCCGTTTTTTTCGGCATGCTCTTGCACCGCCCAGGAAATATCCCCGAGATATCCTCCCGGTTGGGCGGCTTCAATCGCCTTTTCAAGACACTCCTGACCGATACGCAGATGCTTTTCGGAATCTTTGTCAATTTTACCCACCGGAAAAGTAAAAGCCGCGTCGCTGTGATATCCATTTAGGTAAACTCCAATATCGATTCCGATAACCTGCCCCTCAAGCAATCTACGCTTGCCGGGCAATCCATGCACGACTTCTTCATCAATCGAGGTGCAAATACTGGCCGGGAATCCGTTGTAACCTTTAAACGACGGTTTGGCTTTGTTCGCTCTGATGAAATCATCGGCAATCCGGTCAAGTTCGGCGGTGGTAACACCAGGTCTTATGTTTTCAGAGAGCAATTTCAAAGTGCGAGCCAATATCTGGCCAGCCGCCCGTATTTTTTCAATTTCTCTGGGCGACTTGTAAATAATCATATCTTCAGGCGACAGCTTCCAATATCGCGGCCGCTACCGAATCGGGCGGCTCGGCGCCGTTTATTTCAATCAGTAACCCTTTTTGCCTGTAGTAATCTTCGACGGCTTTGGTTTGCTGGTGGTAAACTTCCAGTCGTCTGCGGATTACTTCTTCGGTATCGTCGGAACGCTGTCGTAAGCCTTCCCCACAATTATCACATAATCCGGCTTTCTTCGGCGGCCGCGAATTCAGGTTGTAATCCAATCCACATTTAGGGCAATAATACCTGCCCAACAACCTGGAAATCAAAACTTCGTCGCCCACCGAAAGGTAAAGCACGGCATTCAGTTGTATTCCCATCCCCCGCAACAGCTCATCCAAGCCCTCGGCCTGAGGGGCTGTACGAGGAAAACCATCAAATATAAATCCATTCGCTCTTTTGCGCAATATGTCTTTAATCATCTCCAAAATTAATTTATCTGGAACAAGGGCGCCGGCATCCATAAAAGTTTTAGCCTTAATGCCAATTTCCGAGCCTCGCTCGATTTCCGCGCGAAGAATATCTCCGGTAGAAAGATGTTCCAAACCGAGCTTCTCAGCCAGGTTTTTGGCTTGGGTTCCTTTTCCGGAACCCGGGGGGCCCAGAAAAACCAATCGCATCAAGAATACCTACCCTTAATTCTCCCTTTCTTCATGAATCCATCATAATGCCGCATCAATAGATGGGATTCTATTTGTTGAAGCGTATCCAACGCTACGCCCACTACAATCAAAATACTGGTGCCACCGAAATAAAATTGAACATGCGCGGTTTGGGCCAAAATAGTCGGCAAGATGGCTATCAACGCAAAAAATATCGCGCCCGGCAAGGTTATCCGAGTAAGGATGTTATCGATATATTCAGCGGTTTTTTGTCCGGGTCTTATTCCAGGAATAAATCCGCCCTGCTTTTTCATGTTATCAGCCAAATCGACCGGATTGAACACGATTGCCGTGTAGAAATAAGCGAAAAATATAATCATCAAACCATAGATTATAGAATATGGCGCGCCACCGGGATCAAACCATGAGGTTATAGTTTGCATAACTTCCGAATTCGGAAAAAACGATGTTAGAGTCGCGGGTGCGAACATAATCGACTGCGCGAAAATAATCGGAATTACTCCGGCCGTGTTTACCGAAAGTGGTATATGCGTCGACATACCACCGTAAACCTTTCGGCCTACCACCCGCTTGGCATATTGAACCGGAACCTTGCGTTGCGCTCTGGTTACTAAAACCACCGCCGCTATAACAGCGATAATAACAGCCACAATTATCAGCTCAGTGACAATTGAACGCTGCCCGCCCAACACCATTCTGGCTTCATCAAATACGGCCTGCGGAAAACGAGCGACAATACCGATAAAAATAATCAGCGAGATACCGTTGCCTATACCCCGCTCGGTGATTTTTTCGCCCAGCCACATGATGAATATGGTTCCGCAGGTAAATGTAATCATGGTAAGGAATTTGAATCCTATACCCGGATGGGGCACCACTTGGGCGCCCGATGGAGTGGTAATGGATTCAAGAAACACGGCGGTCGCCACCGCTTGTACGGCGGAAATCAACACTGTGCCGTAGCGGGTATATTGCGTAATCTTGCGCCGGCCTTCTTCGCCCTCTTTCTGCAATTTCTGGAAATATGGGATAACGGCGCCCAACAGCTGAATGATAATCGAGGCGGAGATGTAAGGCATAATGCCCAGAGAAAAGATTGTGGCTTTGGAAAACGCGCCGCCGACGAACAGGTCATAAAGACCGAAAAGGGACCCGGAGGCCTGCGAGAAAAATTCCGCCAAAGCTTTTCCATCAATCATCGGGGTCGGAATGTGACCGCCGATACGATAAACAACCAAAAGACCGAGCGTGAATAATACCCGCTGTCGAAGTTCGTGAATTTTGAAAACATTTTTAAAGCTTTCAATCACGGCATAACCTCGACTTTTCCGCCGGCCTTCTCTATTTTAGCTTTAGCCGACTCGGAGAAACAGTTGGCTTTAATCGTAATCGGACGATTTATCTCGCCGTTTCCGAGCACTTTGAACGGCAGCGTCTTGTTTCTTAACAAACGGCTTTTCAATAGCGTTTCCTTGTCAAATTCCGTTCCGTCCAACTTGGCGAGATTGCCGACATTGATAATCTGATACTCGGTTTTGAAAATATTCGTAAAACCCCTCTTGGGCAACCGACGCGCCAAAGGCATCTGACCACCCTCGTTCCAGTATTTATTTTTATAGCCGGATCTGGCTTTTTGTCCTTTGTGACCTCTGCCGCTCTGGGATCCTGTCCCCGAACCCGGCCCCCGGCCAAGTCTTTTGCGGTCCCGACTGGAACCTTCCACGGGTTTTAAATTAGATAGACGCATATTCACCCTTCTACCTTTGGGGTCACCTTTACCAAATGAGCAACCTTAGAAACCATTCCCTTTATTTGGGCCGAATCGTTGTGAACAACCACCTGTTCGCGCTTCGTAAGGCCAAGTGCTTTTAACACGCGGCGTTGATGTACGGTTGTTCCGGCCACGCCTTTGATTTGCTTAATTTCAATTTTGGCTGGCATCTGCTTTCTCCGTTGCGTCGCGCGACATAATTAACCCCTCGATTTCCTTCAGCTGGAGTAGGCCGTCCATGGTGGCTTTAACCACGTTACCGGGATTAGACGAACCGATTGATTTGGTTAGAATATCCTGGACGCCGGCGGATTCAAGCACCGCCCTCACGGGGCCTCCGGCGATAACGCCGGTACCGGGAGAGGCTGGTTTCATGAACACGCTGGCAGCGCCATAGCGACCAACCACCTCATGCGAGATTGTGCCTTTATGCACATTCACGCTGACCATATTCTTTCTGGCGGCATCGCTGGCCTTGCGAATCGCCTCCGATACCTCGGAAGCCTTGCCGTGGCCGATGCCGACCTTGCCGTTGCGGTCACCCGTCGCGACCAGCGCGGTGAATTTGAATCGCTTACCGCCTTTGACAACCTTGGCCACGCGGTTGACATAGACTACTTTTTCAGCAAACTCGGTCTGCTGGACATCATCAAACATTACCAAGAGAAGAACCTCGCCAATTTAGTTAAAATTTTAATCCGCCTTTACGCGCGCCATCAGCCAACGCCTTGATGCGCCCATGATATGGATAACCGGAACGATCGAACACCACGGCCTGAATGCCTCTTTCCTTAGCTTTGGCCGCGATTAGTTCGCCGACCTTGACCGATTTTTCCTTTTTGGGCATCTTCATCCCTCTAAGTTCTTTAGAAAGCGAAGATGCGCCGGTAATACATATTGATTTTTGGTCATCCAGCAGTTGGGCATAAATCTGATTGAGAGACTTATATACCACCAACCTGGGTCTTTCGGCCGTGCCAAATAATTTTGAACGCGAACGAATTTTGCGTCTCAGCCGGCCCTCGTTTTTAAGTTTGTTTATATCAGCCATATTATGCGCCTGCCTGCTTTCCGGCTTTCTTCCTTATATGCTCGTCGACGTATCTGACACCCTTACCTTTATAGGGCTCTGGCGGGCGGAGCGACCTGATTTCGGCGGCAAGCTGGCCGACCGCCTGTTTATTGATGCCCGATACGCTCAGTTTATTTCCGCCTTCCACCTGAACGGTTACCTCGTCGGGCGGGACAATCGCCACCGGATGAGAATAACCAAGATAAAAGTTCACTATTTTTCCGACTTTCTCGGCGCGGTAACCGACGCCGATTATTTCCAGATTCTTAACAAAACCCTGCGACACACCGGTAATCATGTTGGCGATTAAAGCCCGGTACAAGCCGTGTAGCGCTTTGTAATATTTGCTATCCGAAGGGCGCTGTACCAGGATTTGATTGTCGGAGATCTCAAGTTTAATATCGCGGTGAATTTTCTGGGCGAGTTTCCCTTTGGGTCCCTCAATCCGAATTGATTCGCCATCGAAATTTACTTTTACGCCTTTGGGTATCGATACCGGCATTTTGCCAATTCGTGACACTTTTTTACCTCCTACCAGACCCTAAACAGGGCTTCGCCGCCCAGGCCCTTTTCGATTGCTTCCTTTTGGGTCATGATGCCGGATGATGTGGATAATACGATTAATCCCGGTTTCCTCGAACCCTTAACCAGGTCCTTTTTGCCAAAATATACTCGAAGGCCGGGGCGGGAAATCTTTTCAAGCCCCTTGATAACGCTTTTGCCATCAGGGGTAAATCGAAGGCGGATTCGCAGAATTCCTTGAAGCCCGTCATCGATATAATCGATTGCGCGAATGAAATTGTTTTCCAACAATAATTCGGCGATTTTACGTTTTAGTTTTGAGGCGGGAACATCGACCCGCCGAATATCGGCCTTGGCGGCATTCCGAATCCGCGTCAATAAATCCGCAACAGGATCAGTCATTGTCATAGCCTTATTTTCTCCCTACCAGCTCGATTTAACCACGCCTGGAATTTCACCGTTCAATGCCATTTCGCGGAAACAGATTCGACACAGGCCGAACCTTCTAAGATATCCGCGCGGACGTCCACATCTGGCGCAGCGATTATGCTGTCTGACCTTAAATTTCGGTGTCCTTCTACTGGCTACTATTTTACATGTCTTGGCCACAGGCACTCCTCTAATTTTTCCTAAACGGCATTCCGAACGATTTCAGAAGTTCCATCGCTTCGTTATCCGTCTTAGCTGTCGTAACAAAAGTAATATTCATCCCCCGAATTTTGTCGACTTTATCATATTCTATCTCGGGGAAAATAATCTGTTCGGTCACGCCCAGGGTATAATTACCCCGGCCATCGAATGATTTGGTCGGCACGCCGCGAAAGTCCCTGATACGAGGAATCGCGATATTGACCAGCCGATCCAAAAATTCGTACATCCGTTCCTGGCGAAGGGTAACCGACACGCCAATCGGCATGCCCGCGCGCAACTTAAAATTAGAAATCGATTTCTTGGCTCTTCTGATAGCCGGACGCTGTCCGGTTATCATCATGATTTGTTCTAAAACAGATTCCAGTTTTTTGTGATCGCCGACTGCGTCGCCAACGCCCGAATTGATGACGATCTTTGAAAGCCGCGGCACCTCATTGATGTTCTTGTAGTTAAGCCGACTCATGAGATCCTGGCGGATTTCTTTTACGTATTTATCTTTTAGTCTGGCCATAGCTATTCTATTATCTCACCGGATTTCTTGTTTATTCTCACTTTTTTATTATCAGATAGCATCTTGTATCCAATTCGGGATGGCGCGCTGGTGCGAAGATCGTAATACATCACGTTGGACACGTTGATTGGACCTTCTTTTTCGACAATACCGCCCTTGCGATTTTTCTGAGACGGTCTGGTATGACGTTTGATTAAATTGACACCTTCAATAATCACGCGATTCTTTTCCGGGAATGTTTTCAGCACTCTACCGATTTTCCCGGCATGCTCCCCCGTGATTACTTTTACGGTATCTCCTTTACGTATCTTCATAAAACGGCCTCACAATACTTCCGGAGCCAGCGATACAATTTTCATGAATTGTTTTTCGCGAAGCTCTCTTGCCACGGGACCGAAAATTCTGGTACCCCTTGGTTCGCCTTGTTCGTTTATTATAACGGCGGCATTATCGGAAAATCTGATATATGAACCGTCCTTGCGCCGAATCTCTTTGGCGGTCCGCACAACTACGGCTTTACAGACTTCCGCTTTCTTCACCGTTCCGCCGGGGATAGCGTCCTTTACGGCAACTATGATAATATCTCCAACTTTCGCGTAACGATGACGAGTGCCGCCAAGAATACGAAAACACATGGCCACTTTGGCGCCCGAGTTGTCGCAAATCGTAAGTTTTGAATATTCCTGAATCATTTTTATTCACCGCCCTACTTTGCCTTTTGTAAAACAGCCGTCAAACGCCAGCGTTTGGTTTTAGACAAGGGTCTGGTTTCGGCAATCATCACTCGATCGCCCTCTTTAGCCTGTTTTTCCGGATCGTGCGCGTAAAACTTGGTGGTCTTTTTGACGATTTTACCATAAGCCGAATGCCTAAAGATTCGTTCCACCGCCACAACAAGAGTTTTATCCATTTTGGCCGATTTGACTATTCCGATTCTGGTTTTGCGTTTATTTCTCATCGGCTGCCTGTCCTTTTCCCGCTAATTTCCTTATGTTCAATTCATCTTCCCGCAAAATTGAATTTATCCTGGCTAAATCGCGCCTTAAAACGCGGACTTTTAAAGGATTATCAATCTGACGGGTAGCCTGCCTGACTTTAAGATTAAAAAGCTCTTTCTCAACCTCGGCTTTTTTAATCTGAATTTCTTCGATTGTGAGGTTTCTGATTTCGCGCGCCTTCATCGTCAATCCTTCTTTAAATCCCGCCGGGATACGAATTTCGTTTTAATCGGCAATTTGGCGGCTGCCAGATTCAACGCTTTCTTGGCCGATTCCTCGGGCACGCCCTCAAGTTCAAACATCACCCGGCCCGGCTTGACGACCGCGACCCAGTATTCAGGCGCCCCTTTGCCTTTGCCCATCCTGGTTTCAGCTGGTTTTTTGGTGAATGGCTTGTCGGGGAAAATCCTTATCCAAACCTTTCCGCCTCTTTTAATGTATCTGGTCAATGCCACTCTGGCGGCTTCTATTTGCTTGTTTGTAATCCAGGCCGGTTCCATCGCCTTGAGACCGTATTCACCAAAATCAATATTTGAGCCGCGGATAGCCGCCCCACGACGCCGACCGCGTTGCTGCTTTCTGTACTTAACCCGTTTTGGAGCCAGCATAATTACTTATTCTCCTCTTTATGATTCGATTTGTCGGCTTCCGGTTTTGCATGCGGCTGTCGATTATCGCGCTGACCGCCCTCTTTTCGCGTCGGTCTATTATCGGGACGGGCGGAAGGTGCGCCGCCGCCGTCGGCGGAATGTTGCGACCGATCTAATGCCTTGGCCGATGGTTTCCTGGCGCCGCCCTGTTGGCGCCTCTGACCGCCGCGGCCCCCTTCACGGCGTTTCTGCCGGTCACCTTGAGAGTCGCCGGAACCGCGTCGTTCTCTGCGTTCGCCTTTTTGTTGTTGCTCGCCCGAAGCCGCCGGTTTCTTTTCATCGCCGCTTTCACCCAATAGCTTCGCATGAGCTTTCTCTTTGTCAAGAATTTCCCCGCGGCAGATCCAGACCTTTACGCCAATAGTCCCATAGGTCGTATTGGCGGTGGCTTGCGAATAATCAATATCGGCTCGTAACGTATGCAGAGGTACTCTTCCCTGATGATATTTTTCGGAACGAGCGATTTCAGCGCCGCCCAAGCGGCCGCTGCAAATAATCTTGATTCCTTCCGCGCCGCTTTTCATTGTTGTGGCAACGGATTTTTTCATGGCTCTACGGAAAGAAACGCGACCTTCAAGTTGACGAGCGATTTGTTGCGCGACCAAACTGGCGTCAGTTTCTGGTTTTTTAACCTCGATGATATTAAGCAAGATTTCCTTGCTCGTAAGCATCTGTAACTCTTCTTTGAGCTTGTCGACTTCCGCGCCTTTGCGACCAATCACGATACCTGGTTTAGCGGTATGAATATCGATAGTTACCTTTTTGGGAGCCCTCAGAATTTCGATATCGGCCACGCCGGCATGTTCCAAGCGCTTGTTCACATAACGCCGGATAAGGATATCTTCCTGAAGCAATTCGGGAAAATTCTTAGCGGCAAACCAGCGGGATCGCCAACCTTTAATAATTCCCAGCCTTAATCCCAACGGATGAGTTTTCTGTCCCACTAAGCCTCCTTAACCTTCGCGGGGCTCTTCGCAACAACCGGCATCGTTTTTTCTGCCAGTATGATATTGATATGAGCCGTTCTTTTACGAATTCTATATGCCCTACCCATACCGACAGCCCGGATCCTTTTCAGCGTCGGACCACCATCGATATAAGCTTTCTTAACGTATAGGTTTTCCACCTTTACTTTCGCCGATCCCTCACGGGAAATGGCGTTGGATGCCGCCGATTTCATGGTATTCAAAAGCGCCTGGCTGGCCGTTTTGGGAGTCAAACTAAGTATGTTCCTTGCCATCTCATAATCTTTCCCCCTGATAAGGGCGGCCACGCGACGAAGTTTCCGCGGCGACATTCTCACATATTTCGAGGTTGCTTTTACTTCCATAACACCAATTCCTATTTCAAAGCGGTTGTGCGCTCGGTGATTTTGCCCGAGTGACCGCGGAATATCCGAGTCGGGGCGAATTCGCCAAGCTTGTGGCCAACCATATTTTCGGTAATATATACCGGAATAAACTTGTTGCCGTTATGGATGGCCAGCGTATGCCCCACGAATTCAGGCGATATCGTCGAACGGCGAGACCAAGTTTTTATTACGCGCTTTTCACCGCCGGCATTTAATGCTTCAATTTTCTTTCTCAAACTCGGATCTATGAAAGGTCCTTTTTTCAAAGACCTGGCCATCAATAACCTCCTGTCAAAATCCTACGACGATATTATTTCCCACGTCTTTTTACTATCAATTTATCGGAAAGCTTCCGTTTCCTGGTTTTCAGACCCTTTGTATATTTACCCCAGGGGCTGCAGGATGGGCGACCGCCGGAAGCTTTGCCCTCGCCGCCACCCATAGGGTGATCGACCGGATTCATCGCCACGCCCCTAACGGACGGCCGAATTCCCAGCCAGCGAGACCTTCCAGCTTTGCCGATACTGATATTGATATTGTCAATATTGCTAACTTGACCGATTGTAGCGCGGCAATTTTGTCTGAATAAGCGGACTTCACCCGAAGGAAGTCTGACATGCGCGAATTCTCCCTCTTTGGCCAGTATTTCAGCCATCGAACCAGCCGAACGCACGATTTGACCCCCTTTACCTGGTTTTATCTCGATATTATGAATCTGCGTTCCGAGGGGCATCAAACCAATCGGCAGACAATTGCCGGGCTGGATTTCCAGCTGGTCGGTGGTTTTAATCGTATCGCCTACCTTCAAATTCAACGGAGCCACAATATAGCGCTTCTCGCCGTCCGCATAACTCAATAATGCGATTCTGGCGGTCCGATTGGGATCGTATTCAATCGAGACTACCCGGGCCGGTATTTCTTTTTTATCGCGCCTGAAATCGATAACGCGATACCGTTGCTTATGCCCGCCGCCTTTATGACGACAGGTGATAACTCCCTGATTATTGCGTCCGCCTTTTTTACGCATCGGCCTTAAAAGGCTTTTTTCCGGAACTGAACTGGTAATTTCGGCGAAATCCGAAACAGTCATCCAGCGGCGCCCGGGAGTAGTCGGTTTAAAACTTTTTATTCCCATTTTTCTTCAGCCTCAAACGTTCTCGAATATTTCGATTGAGTTCCCCTCTTTAAGCTTTATTATCGCTTTTTTCCATGAGGAACGCTTGCCTTCAAACCGACCGAGCCTTTTGGTTTTGCCTTTGACATTAACCGTTTTAATATCGGTAACCTTCACGCCAAACGCGGTCTCGATCGCGTGTTTTATTTCGTGCTTATTTGCCAGGGGGTTAACCTTGAAGACGTACTTGTTTTCTTTTTCTTTTATGATAGTACTCTTCTCGGATAGAATGGCCTGGCTGATTATGTCTTTACTCGATTTCAATTGGCAAATACCTCCTCGATTTTCTGCAACGCCTCCGGCGTTATCAGGACATATTCAGCCCACAGAAGATCGTACGGATTAACGAGGACGGATCGTTTATGTTCAAGCCATTTTATGTTGCGACAAGACATCGTAAGGTTTTCGTCGCGCCCTTCCGAAAGCAACAAGACCCTCTTATGATAGATATCTTGTTTTTTAAGAAAATCGGCAATCGCTTTTGAAGCCGGTTTATCAAGGTTCGGAAGTTCGACGACGCGGATGCAATCGGCCATCGCCTTATCCGAAAACGCCGAATACAAAGCGGCGCGTTTGAGCTTTTTCGGTATATGGCGATACCAGTCTTTCGGGCTTGGACCCCAGGCTATACCTCCGCCCGTCCATATCGGAGAGGTGTTGGAACCCGCGCGGGCGCGGCCGGTGCCTTTTTGGCGCCACGGTTTTTTGCCGCCGCCGGATACGCCGGTTCGCGTTTTTGTCGATGAGTTGCCCTGCCGCTGGTTATTTAAATATTCTTTTACGAAGCTGTGAAGCAGATGAGCCTTGACTTCGCTATTAAACAACGGCCCCGCCAATTGTTTATTTTCTTTTACATTTCCCTGAGAATCATACACTTTCGCTTCAGCCATGGCCACCTCTACGCTTTCACTATTTTCAAAAGGCCGCCAGGTTTCCCAGGGACGGCGCCCTTGACCATGATTAAATTGTGTTCCGCTTCAACCGCTTTTATCAACACATTACGAGCGGTAACCTGCTGGTCGCCCATATGCCCAGCCATCCTCTGCCCTTTCCAGGTGCGGGATGGGTATGAAGAGGCTCCTACCGAACCAGGGGCGCGTAAACGGTCCGATTGGCCGTGCGTTTTGGGACCGCCGCGGAAATGATGCCTCCTGACGGCGCCCTGGAAACCCATTCCTTTGGACGTGCCGATTACCTTTACCCTGTCTCCAGCCTCGAACACATCCACACCAAATTTATCGCCGATTTTGAATGAATCGGTCGAAGGCACACGGACCTCGCGGATATAACGACATGGCTCGATCCCCGCTTTTTTAAACTGCCCGGCCAAAGGTTTGGAGACCAGTTTTCGGCGGACCTGGCCGAATGCCAATCTTAAGGCATCATAACCGTCGCTGGCCCGCGATTTGACTTGAATGACCCAGTGTGGCTCCGACCTGATAACCGTAACCGGAACCATGTTGCCGTCGTCATCGAACACGCGGGTCATTCCAACTTTAAACCCATAAAGAGTCTTCATTTTTTAGTCACACCCTTAAACTTTTATTTCCACATCTACGCCGGCCGGAAGGTCCAACCGCATTAGTGAATCAACCGTTTGTTGATTGGAATCGTAAATGTCTATCAGCCGCTTGTGAATTCGCGTTTCGAATTGCTCACGAGACTTCTTATCGACATGCGGCGAACGCAATACCGTATATACAGTACGTTTAGTTGGAAGAGGAACCGGGCCCGCGATTTTGGCGCCGGTCCTGGCCACCGTCCGAACTATTTCTTGCGCTGAACGATCCAGAGCTACGTGATCGTAAGCCTTTAATCTGATTCTAATCTTTTGACCTGCCATAATTCCTACTCTAAAATTTCGCTGACGACGCCGGCGCCGACGGTGCGGCCGCCCTCGCGAATCGCAAACCGAAGCTCTTTCTCCATCGCAATCGGCGTAATCAGGGTTACTTCCATCTCCGTATTGTCCCCCGGCATCACCATCTCAACGCCAGGCGGCATCTTGATCGTGCCCGTAACATCCGTCGTCCTAAAATAAAATTGCGGACGATAACCATCAAAAAACGGCGTG